>NZ_JBSFYC010000122.1:0-15157 GCF_053595675.1 Streptomyces sp. NPDC002446
GGGCCCCGGCCGCCTGCACCGGCTGGACGCCGTTGTTCTGCTCAGCCACGTCCGTACCGCTCCTCAGCCTTCCAGAAGTACACAAAGCCGATGACGCCCATCACCAGCGCCCAGCCGCCGGCCCACGCCCACGCCCACGTCCCGTGCGGCAGCTTGTCCAGTGTGAAGCTGTCGATCAGGGCGAAGCGCATCAGGTCGATGTAGAGGGCGGCCGGGTTGGCGTCGAGCAGGAACTCCACGAACGCGGGGACGTCCTTGCCCTTGAGGATCAGGTCGATGCTGAACATCACGCCGGACGCGTACATCCACGTCCGCATGATGAACGGCATCAGCTGCGCCAGGTCCGGGGTCTTGGAGCCGAGGCGCGCCATGACCATCGCCAGGCCGGTGTTGAACATGAACTGCAGCGCCAGCGCGGGGAGCACCAGCAGCCACGACCAGGTCGGCAGCTGCCCGAAGCCCAGCAGGATGACCATCAGGACACCCATGGAGAACACCAGCTGCTGCAGCTGCATCAGGCAGAACGAGACCGGCAGACAGGCCCGCGGGAAGTGCAGCGCGCGCACCAGACCCAGGTTGCCCGAGATCGACTTGGTGCCGGCCATCACCGAGCTCTGGGTGAAGGTGAAGATGAAGACGCCGGTCACCAGGAACGGGACGAAGTCGGGGACGCCGTTCCGCGTGCCGATCAGCAGGCCGAAGATCAAGTAGTAGACGAGCGCGTTCAGCAGCGGCGTCGCCACCTGCCAGACCTGCCCCAGCTTGGCCTGGCTGTACTGCGCCGTCAGCTTGGCGCTGGCGAAGGCGGAGATGAAGTGCCGCCGCTGCCACAGCTGCCGGACGTACTCCGGGAGGCTGGGCCGGGCCCCGCTCTGCGCGAGCCCGTACTTCTGGGCCCGCTGGGCAGCGGTGAGCCCTTCGTCGGAAGCTGGCGGGGCACTCATGGCGACCGCACTGTCGTGCGTGGTCTCGCTCACAGTTGACACTTTCGTCCTCAAGGTGCGCTGCCGGGGCTACGCCCCGGTTCGCGCCTGATGCTCTCAGATACGAGCTTGTCAGATGACGGGAGGGCGGCCCAGTCGGGTCAGTCGCCAAACGGTAGCCCACTTCATGGGCCGCCTGGGACCGCACGGGGTGGCCCAGCCCTCCTTGAAGCCACCCAGCCAGGCCCGCAGCGCCGGCCGCGACGGACGGCGGGCGAGGGTGAGCAGAAACCAGACACCGAGGTAGACCGGAACCAGCGGGGCGGGGAGGTTGCGGCGGGCCAGCCAGACGCGGTTGCGGGCCACCATGCGGTGGTAGACCGCGTGCCGGGCCGGGGCCGTGGTCGGGTGGAAGAGGACCATGTCCGACCGGTAGTCGATCATCCAGCCCGCGTCCAGCGCCCGCCAGGCCAGATCGGTCTCCTCATGGGCGTAGAAGAAGTCGTCGGGCAGCCCGCCGACCTCCTCGAAGACCTTGGTACGGACCGCGTTCGCGCCGCCGAGGAAGGTGGTCACCCGGGACGAGCGCATCGGGTCGGAGGCGCGCAGCCGGGGCACGTGCCGGCGCTGGGTCTCGCCGGTGTCCGGGTCGGCGATCCGGAAGCTGATGATCCCGAGCCCGGGGTCCTTCGCGAACGCCTCGCGGCACAGCTGCGCGGTGTCCTCCCTGGCCAGCAGCCCGTCGTCGTCGAGGAAGAGCAGCACGTCGACCTCGCTGCCGCCGGGCCCGAAGGCCTCGATGCCGACGTTGCGGCCGGCCGGGATGCCGACGTTCTCCGGCAGCTCGACGGTCCGTACGCCGTCCGGCAGCTCGGGCAGCGGCGAGCCGTTGCCGACCACCGCGATCTCGATCGGATCGCCGTCCTGCTTGGCGACCGAGTCCAGCAGCGCGCGCAGCTCCTCGGGGCGGTTGCCCATGGTCAGGACAACCGCACCGACGCGCATCGCGGGCGCCCCCGTCACTTGAGCCTGCTGGAGACGAGGATGGACACGAGGTGGAGCAGCGTCTGGACGAGCGCGATGCCGGCGAGCACGGCGACGCCGAGACGGGAGAAGAACAGGTCGCCCCGGACCGTGTCCAGGACTGCCAGGACCAGGATCAGCAGGGACGCCTCGACCCCGAGGATCAGCCGGTGGAACTTCAGCGCCGCGGCGGCCTTGCGGGCCAGCGCCATACCGGACGAGCGCGGCTCGGACGCCGCTTCCTTGACCGGCGGCAGCCCGCCCTGGTGCCGGGCGACGCCGACGAGGTCGGTCTCGGCCTTGATCAGGATGGCGCCGAGGGCGGCGAGGGTGCCGAGGAAGGCCCACAGCCAGTCGATCCGGCCGGAGCCCCACAGGTCGGCGGCGCGCAGGCCGAAGCCGACCAGGACCGCGGCGTCGCACAGGTAGGCGCCGACCCGGTCCAGGTACACCCCGCCGAGCGAGAACTGCTTCTTCCAGCGGGCGACCTCGCCGTCGACGCAGTCGAGCAGCAGGTACAGCTGCACCATCAGCACGCCGAGCACGGCGCCCGCGATCCCCGGCACCAGCAGGGCCGGGGCGGCGAGGACGCCGAAGACGGTCATCAGGTAGGTCAGCTGGTTGGGCGTGACCCGCGTGTTCACCAGGTGCCGGTCGATGCGCAGGGAGATCTCGCGCATGTAGAGCCGGCCGGCCCAGTGCTCGCCGCTCCGCCGGTCCTTCACACCCGGGGGGTGGACGACCGGGCGGAGCTCAGCTACCGATGGCTTGTGCATAGTCGGCGTAAGCGTCCCTGATCTGGTCGGTGGACAGGTCGAGGTGCTCCAGGATCGTGTAGCGCCCGGGGCGGGTCTTGGGTGCGTACGCGACGGCCTCGACGAACTCCTCGTCGGTGAAGCCGATCTCACCCGGCGTGACCGGCAGCCCGTGCCGGCGCAGCACCTCGACCATCAGGTCGCGGGTCTCCTTGTCCCCGCGCAGATGCGTGGCGAAGGCGGCGCCCAGACCGCACTGCTCGCCGTGGCTCGCGGACCGCTTGGGGTAGAGGATGTCCAGCGCGTGGTTGATCTCGTGGCAGGCGCCGGACGCCGGGCGGCTGTCGCCGGCCACCGACATCGAGATGCCGGTGAGGACCAGGCCCTCGGCGAGCACCTGCAGGAAGCCGTCGTCGCCGACGCCGCCGGGGTGCCGCAGCACCGCCTCGCCGGCCTGCCGCGCCATGGCGGCGGCCAGTCCGTCGATCGCCTCTCCGGTCTCGCGGTGGGAGAGCTCCCAGTCCGCGACCGCGGAGATGTTGGAGATCGCGTCGCCGATGCCGGAGCGGACGAACCGGACCGGGGCCTCGCGGATGATGTCGAGGTCGATCACCACGGCGATCGGGTTCGGCACACCGTACGAGCCGCGGCCCGCGTCGTTGTCGAGCGTGGCGACCGGCGAGCACAGGCCGTCGTGCGACAGGTTCGTCGCGACGGCGACCAGCGGCAGGCCGATCCGCGCCGCGGCGAACTTGGCGCAGTCGATGATCTTGCCGCCGCCGAGGCCCACGACCGCGTCGTAGTGCCCCTTCTTCATGGCGTCGGCGAGCTTGATCGCGTCGTCCAGGGTGCCGCCGCCGACCTCGTACCACTCGGCGCCCGGCAGGGCGGGCGACAGCCGCTCGCGCAGCCGCGCCCCCGAGCCGCCGCTGATGGCGATGGCGAGCTTGCCGGACGCGGAGATGCGCTGATCGGCCAGCAGACCCGCCAGGTCGTCCAGGGCGCCGGCGTTGATGTCAACGACGACGGGGGACGGGATGAGGCGGGTCAGTACTGGCATGCGATGTCACGGCCCTTCGCCAGGTCGTCGTGGTTGTCGATCTCGACCCACTTGACGTCGCCGATCGGTGCCACGTCCACCTTGAAGCCGCGGTTGACGAGCTCCTGGTAGCCGTCCTCGTAGTAGAGGTCGGGGTCCCGCTCGAAGGTGGTCTTCAGGGCGTCGGCCAGCTCCTCGGCGGCCTCGCCCTCGATGAGGGTGACGCCGATGTACTCACCGGTCGCCTCGGCCGGGTCCATCAGCTTGGTGATCTTCTGGACGCCCTTGGCGGGGTCCACGACGACCTTCATCTCCTCGTCGGCGAGCTGCTTGACGGTGTCCAGCGCGAGGATGATCTTCTGGCCGTTGCCGCGGGCGGCGAGCAGGGTCTTCTCGACGGAGACCGGGTGCACGGTGTCGCCGTTGGCGAGGATCACGGTGTGCTTGATCGAGTCACGGCCGCACCACAGGGAGTAGGCGTTGTTCCACTCCTCGGCCTTGTCGTTGTCGATCAGGGTGATCTTGAGGCCGTACTTCTGCTCCAGGGCCTCCTTGCGCTCGTACACGGCCTCCTTGCGGTAGCCGACGATGATCGCGACCTCGGTCAGGCCGATCTCGGCGAAGTTGCCGAGGGTCAGGTCCAGGATGGTGGTGTCGCCGTCGACCGGCACCAGCGCCTTGGGCAGGGTGTCGGTGTAGGGACGCAGACGCCGTCCGGCGCCGGCAGCCAGCACGAGGCCGATCATGCGGGTTCTCCTTCATCGTGTACGGCGGGTGCTTGGGAGGACACCCAGAAGCGGATGCTCTCGATGAGCACCAGCAGCGCCAGGACCACAGCAAGGGCCGTCAGCGCGATTGTGAAACCTGAGGGGGACAGCGCGGCGGCGAGGACGGTGATCACGAGGATCCGTCCCTCGGCACCGCCGGTCGCCCGGACCAGCCACCGCGGAGGGGCTCCGGTGCCACCGCGGATGCGGTAGACCGTGTCGTAGTGATGGTAGGCGACCGCCGCGACCAGCCCGAACGCCGCGGGCAGCGCTCCGGGGACGTCCGAGCGGGCCGCCAGGACCAGGATCGTGGTGTATTCGCCGGCCCGGAAGAGGGGCGGCACCAGCCAGTCCAGGGCGCCCTTGAGCGGCCGGGCCACGGCCGCGCCGGCCAGCAGCGCGGAGCAGGCGGCGACACCGACGGTGAGCCAGGACGTGGGGTCGTCCTCGAAGATCACCCAGATCAGCAGGACCGCGGCCGAGAGAAACGCCATAGCGGGGGCCAGGTACGAACCGGTCCGCCCGCGGCCGCGTGCGACGCCGGCGATCAGCTCGGCGAGCGGACCGGAGTCGGCGAGGTCGGCCAGCGCACGGGCGGCGCGGTCGGTGCGCCGGGCCCGGCGGGTCAGCGAGCGCAGCACCCGGCCCGCCGTGGTGTAGCAGGCGGCCAGCGCGCAGCCTATGAGCAGGGCGTAGAAGACGATGCGCGGGGTGGTGAGGGCGGTGAGTACCGCGATCATGGCCCAGCGCTCGCCGATCGGCAGCACGATCATCCGGCGCACCCACACCGTCCAGCCGACGCTGTCGAGCTTGTCGGAGAGCGCGGCGGTGGGGCTCGTGTTGGCGGTGGCGTCGTGGTTCGCCTCGTTGAAGGAGAAGTCGACGACGTGGCGGCAGGTCTGCAGCACCATCGCGCCGAGCGCCAGCGCCCATACGTCGTCGCCGGCGCGGGCGGCGCCCAGGGCCAGGCCCGCGTAGTAGGCGTACTCCTTGGCCCGGTCGAAGGTGGCGTCCAGCCAGGCGCCCATCGTCGAGTACTGCAGGGAGTAGCGGGCGAGCTGCCCGTCGGTGCAGTCCAGGACGAAGGAGAAGAGCAGCAGGAGGCCGGCGGCGAGGAAGCCGCCGCGGGTTCCGGTGGCCGCGCAGCCGGCCGCGATCAGCGCGGTGAGCAGGGACGCGGTGGTGACCTGGTTGGGGGTGAGGCCGCGGCGCGCGCACCAGCGGGCGAGGTAGCGGGAGTACGGGCTGATGCCGAAGGTCGTGAAGAACCCGTCGCGGGACTTCACGGCGGTGCGCAGCCGTACGGCCTCGTCGTCGACGGCGGCGACGGCCTCGCGTGCCTCCTCGCGCTGGGCGGGCGTCAGGGCGACGGTGGCGACCAGGCTGCCCAGCTCGACGCGGTGCAGTCCGGTGCCGTCACGGTCCAGTGACTCGGTGAGCGTCTCGGTCAGCACGTCCGTGAGGTGGGCGGTGCCGGCGCCGACCGGGATCCGGCCGACCGCACGGGCCAGCGCGGGGCGCGCCTCGGGCTGCGCGGTGAGCGCTCCGGGCACGGCCGCGGCCGGGAAGCGGGGGTCGGTCAGCGCCAGCCGCAGCGCGTGCAGATGTCCGACGAAGCGGGGGTCGACGACCGCGATCCGCTCCTGTGCGGGCACAGCGGCGATCAGCTCGGCGGCGGACGCGGGATCGTCCGCCGTACGGACGTCGAAGCCCAGCGTGCGCAGGTCGGCTTCGAGCGGCGACCCGGCAACCGGCGGACCGGTGAGGATGGCGGTCGACAGACGAACTCACTCCTTGGATGCTGACAAGGCAGCACGGGTTGGTTCGCAGTCGTTCCGATTCGATACGACCTACCCGGGCAGCGGGCGTGGCACACCTGACGCCCGGAGGGCCGGGTGGCACGTCGGCAGAGGCTATCGGATCGCCGGATGCGGCCGTTCACCGCGCATTCACCGCACGATCGAGTGACCGACGGCTGCGCCTGCCGCGATCATCATGGTGGATCGGGTGGTGCCGGAACAACTGGCCGGCGCCACCGGCACCCGATCCGGTGCCGGTTATGAGAGGGCTGGTCACGGGGCGGGCGGGTTGTTCCGGGGCAGGTGTGGCGAGCGCCATCGCAGGTCCGGCGATGATCGCCGAGCGCCGCCGCCGTCACCGGGCCGGGCGCGGCCGCCGTCGTCGCGGCCATGACGGCCGGGCCGGAGGTGTGGCCCCTCTCACGGTGGGCGCACTGCGCGGGCGGCGGGCGGGCGCTGTTGCGCCGCGCACCCGCTGTGCCGGTGATGCGGACCCGGCTAGGGCAGACTTGGCGTCGAAGACCGACGACAAGGATGGGCATGCCGATCACACCTGCCAACGGACAGACCACCGCAGACGCGGCGGTGAGCACACCTGGCGGCGCCGCCGAACCGATCTTGCTGGAGCTGGTCGACGAGGACGGCACGACGATCGGCACCGCGGAGAAGCTCGCGGCGCACCAGCCCCCCGGACAGCTGCACCGGGCGTTCTCGGTCTTCCTCTTCGACGAGAAGGGCCGGCTGCTGCTGCAGCGCCGGGCGCTGGGGAAGTACCACTCCCCCGGTGTGTGGTCCAACACCTGCTGCGGCCATCCGTATCCGGGCGAGGCGCCGTTCGTGGCCGCCGCCCGCCGGACCTCGGAGGAGCTCGGTCTGGCGCCCGCGCTGCTGGCCGAGGCCGGCACGGTGCGTTACAACCATCCCGATCCGGCGTCCGGCCTCGTGGAGCAGGAGTACAACCACCTCTTCGTGGGGCTGGTGCGGGCGGAGCCGGCGCCGGACCCCGAGGAGGTCGGCGAGATCGCGTTCGTGACGCCGCAGGAGCTGGCCGAGCGGCATGCCGCGGTGCCGTTCTCCGCGTGGTTCATGACCGTGCTGGACGCCGCCCGCCCGGCGGTGCGCGAGCTCACAGGACAGTCGGCGGGCTGGTAGCGAACGGGGTGAGCGGAAGCTCGGCCCAGATGGCCTTGCCGCCGTTCACCGTGTGCTCGACGTCGCACTTGCCGCCCACCTCGGCGGTGAGCGTCTTGACCAGCCACAGGCCGCGGCCGCCGACATCACCCTCGTCCGCCTCCAGCGCCTTGGGGCGGTAGGGGTGGTTGTCCTCGACCGCGACGCGCAGCCAGTTCGCGCCGATGGTGACCTGTACGGCGATCTGGGGCGAGAGCAGGGCGGCGTGCTGGACCGCGTTGGTGACCAGCTCGGAGACGATGAGCAGCAGGCCGTCCATGACGTCGGCGGCCACGGGCACACACTGTTCGTCGAGCAGATCCCGCACCGCGTGGCGCGCCTGCGGCACGGAGGCCTCCAGTGCCGGGGCGGTGAACCGCCAGACACCTTCGTACGCGAGCGGGGAGGTCAGCTCTTCGGGGGGTTCTGCAGGGGGTCCGGAAGGCATCCTCACAGGAAGAGTGTTGAGAATGCGTTGGTCCGGACCGGCCCGCTGAACACAAGTCAGCATCTATCGACGCCTTTTGGCCGGATCCGAGTGAGGTGACCGGCTCAGCGACCGGTCCTGTTCTCTTCGCGCGTTCCCCGAGGACTGCCCCGGGATGACGACCGTACGATCCGCGCCATCCGGAGCGCCGCGCCGCGCACCCCCGTACAGCACGACAGGCCCGGTGCCAGTGCACCGGACCTGCCGTGTGTATTCAGTAGCGGGGACAGGATTTGAACCTGCGACCTCTGGGTTATGAGCCCAGCGAGCTACCGAGCTGCTCCACCCCGCGTCGGTTGCCCCAACAGTACGGGTCGCCGGCCTCAGGACCAAATCGATAATCCTCACGGGGGTCCGTGGCCGCCCCCGCGCCCGCTCACACGGCCCGGTCGGCGATCCGTCCGGCGTCGACCTCGATCCGGCGCGTGGTGTGCACCGCTTCCAGCATCCGGCGGTCGTGCGTGACCAGCAGCAGGGTGCCGGTGTACGAGGCGAGCGCGGACTCCAGCTGTTCGATGGCCGGCAGATCGAGGTGGTTGGTCGGCTCGTCCAGGACGAGGAGGTTGACTCCGCGGCCCTGGAGGAGGGCCAGCGCGGCCCGGGTCCGCTCCCCCGGTGACAGCGTGCTCGCCGGGCGCAGCACATGCGCCGCCTTCAGGCCGAACTTCGCCAGCAGGGTGCGGACGTCCGCGGGCGGGAGATCCGGTACGGAGGCCCGGAAGGCTTCCATCAGCGGCTCGTCGCCCAGGAACAGTCCGCGCGCCTGGTCGACCTCGCCGACGACCACCCCCGGGCCGAGGGACGCCTGCCCGGCGTCCAGCGGGAGGCGGCCGAGGAGGGCGGCGAGCAGGGTGGACTTGCCGGAGCCGTTGGGGCCCGTGATGGCGACCCGGTCCGCCCAGTCGATCTGGAGGTCCACCGGGCCGAAGCGGAAGTCGCCGCGCCGCACGCCTGCGCCGCGCAGCGTGGCCACGACCGCGCCGGCCCGGGGCGCGGCGGCGATCTCCATCCGCAGCTCCCACTCCTTGCGCGGCTCCTCGACGACGTCCAGCCGCTCGATCAGTCGCTGGGTCTGCTTGGCCTTGGCGGCCTGCTTCTCGGTGGCCTCCACCCGCGCCTTACGGCCGATCTTGTCGTTGTCCGGTGCCTTGCGGCGGGCGTTCTTGACGCCCTTCTCCATCCAGTTGCGCTGGGTGTGCGCGCGGGTCTCCAGAGCGGCCTTGGTATCGGCGTACTCCTCGTACTGCTCGCGCGCGTGCCGCCGGGCCCGCTCGCGCTCCTCCAGGTAGGAGGCGTAGCCGCCGCCGTAGGTGTTGACCTGCTGCTGGGCGAGGTCGAGTTCGACGACGCGGTTGACCGTACGGGTCAGGAACTCGCGGTCGTGGCTGACCAGGACCGTGCCGGCGCGCAGCCCGGTGACGAACGACTCCAGCCGCTGCAGTCCGTCCAGGTCGAGGTCGTTGGTCGGCTCGTCCAGCAGGAAGACGTCGTAGCGGGAGAGCAGGAGCGAGGCGAGCGAGGCGCGGGCGGCCTGGCCTCCGGAGAGCGTGGTCATCGGCTGGTCGAGGCCGACCGCGAGGCCCAGCTGGGCGGCGGTCTCCTCGGCGCGCTCGTCGAGGTCGGCGGCGCCCAGCGCGAGCCAGCGCTCCAGGGCCACCGCGTAGGCGTCGTCCGCGCCGGGCCGCTCCTCGACCAGCGCCTGGGTGGCGTCGTCGAGGGCGAGCTGGGCGTCGGCCACGCCCGTGCGGCGGGCGAGGAAGGCCCGTACGGTCTCGCCGGGGCGGCGGTCGGGCTCCTGCGGGAGGTGGCCAACGGTGGCGGTGGGCGGACTGAGGGAGAGCTTGCCCTCCTCAGGGGTGTCCAGGCCCGCCAGCAGGCGCAGCAGGGTGGACTTGCCCGCACCGTTGGCGCCGACGAGGCCGATCACATCACCGGGGGCGACGACCAGATCGAGGCCGGAGAACAGGACGCGCTCGCCGTGGCCGGCGGCGAGGTCTTTGGCGACGAGGGTTGCTGACATCAGACCGCCGATCGTATCCGGCCGCCCGAGTGGGGGTCGCTCTAATATCCGGGCATGGAACCGGGTCTGAAGACACACGTCGACGGCGGCACAGCGACCGTCACCATCAGCAACACCGGCAAGCGCAATGCGATGACCGACCAGATGTGGCGGGACCTGCCGCCGCTGCTGGAGCGGCTGGCGGGTGACCGTGCCGTGCGGACGCTGGTGCTGACCGGCGAGGGCGGGACGTTCTGCGCAGGTGCGGACATCGGGTCGCTGCGGGATCCGGCGGGCGGGTCACAGGGCCTGGCGGTGGCGGCGGAGGAGGCGCTGGCGGCCTTTCCCGGGCCGACGCTGGCGGCGATACGCGGCTACTGCGTGGGCGGCGGCGCCCAGCTGGCGGCGGCCTGCGATCTGCGGTTCGCGGAGGAGGGGGCGCTGTTCGGGGTGACGCCCGCCAAGCTGGCGGTCGCCTATCCGGCGTCCGCCACCCGGCGGCTCGTCCGGCTGGTGGGGCTCTCCACCGCCAAGTACCTCCTGTTCTCGGGAGAGTTGATCGACTGCGCCCGCGCGCTGCGTACGGGCCTGGTGGACGAGGTGCTGGCCGAGGGTGAACTGGGCAAGCGGGTCGCGGAGTTCACGGCCGTACTGGCGAGCCGGTCGCAGCTGACGCAGACCGCCGCCAAGGAGCTGGCCAACGGGACCTGGGACGTACCGCCGGCCGAGGCCGAGGAGCGCGGCGCCTACTGGGCCGCGCAGGCGCGCGCCAGCGGCGACACCGCGGAGGGTGCCGCCGCCTTCCTGGAGCGCAGGGCGCCGCGCTTCACCTGGCCCGCGAGCTGACGTGCCGGGCCTTACGCGTCCGGCTCCTCCCCCATCAGGACGAACCGGCTGCGCTCCCGCAGCAGCGCGGTGACCTCGGCCGGCGCCTTGTCCGGGGCGCCCGCGTCGTAGGGCGGCCGGGGGTCGTACTCGATGCCGAGCTGGATCGTCTGGGCCACGAGGTCCCCGGCGATCCGGCCGGCCAGGGCCAGCCCCATGTCGATGCCGGACGAGACACCGGCCGCCGTGACGTACTTGCCGTCGAAGACCACCCGCTCACCGGTCGGCTCGGCGCCGAGCTGCGGCAGCTGGTCCAGCGCGAGCCAGTGGGAGGTCGCCCGGCGGCCCTTGAGGAGGCCCGCGGCGCCCAGGATCAGCGAGCCGGTGCACACCGAGGTGGTCCAGGTGGTGCGGGCGTCCACGGCGCGGATCCAGTCGTGCAGCGGGCCGTTGTCCATCTGTGCGATCTGCCCCGGGCCGCCGGGCACGACGAGGATGTCGGGGGCGTCGACCTCGCTCAGCGCGGCGTCGGCGACCAGCTCCAGCGAGCCGACGTCGTTGCGGTAGCCGCCCGTGCGCTCGCCGACGAACACCGCCTGCGCTCCCGGGAGCCGGCTGAGGGTGTCGTAGGGACCGATGGCGTCCAGGGCGGTGAAGCGGTCGTAGAGAAGGATGGCGATCTGCATATCGGCTCCTGTTTGGTAGGGGTGCGGGAATCGGGTCTTGGGGCGCGCCGCGGATCAGGGCGGTGGCGGCGTCGCCGCGGCGGGGCGGAAGCGGCGCCGGTATTCGGCCGGTGAGGCGCCCAGGACGCGCAGGAAGGCGCGGCGCATCGCCTCGGGGGTGCCGTAGCCGCAGCGGCGCGAGATCTGCTCGATGCCGTCGGCGGAGTCCTCCAGGCGGCGGCGGGCGGCCTCCAGCCGTACCCGGTCGACATAGCGGCCCGGTGTCATGCCCACCTCGTCGCGGAACGCCCGCGCGAAGTGCCGCGGGGAGAGGCCGGCGCGGTCCGCGAGGGCGTCGACGGAGAGGTCTGACGCCGGGTTCTCGGTGATCCACTGCTGGACGTCGCGCAGCGGCTGCCGCTGCGCGGTCTGGGCCGCGAGCTGGACGCTGAACTGGGTCTGGTTGCCCGGCCGCCGCAGGAAGACCACCAGGTGCCGGGCGATGGTCAGCGCGAGGTCCCGGCCCAGGTCCTCCTCCACCAGGGCGAGGGCGAGGTCGATGCCGGCCGTCACGCCCGCCGAGGTCGCCAGATCGCCGTCGCGCACATAGATCGGCTCGGGCTCGACCCGCACCTCGGGGAACCGCTCGGCGAGGGTGTCGCACAGCATCCAGTGGGTCGTCGCGCGGCGGCCGTCCAGCAGGCCGGCCTCGGCCAGCAGCAGCGCCCCACTGCAGACGGAGACCTTGCGCCGGGCGCGGTGGGCGTTGCCGCGCAGCCAGTCGACCAGGCACGGGTCCGGGTCCCGGGTGCCCTGGCCGCCCGGCACCAGCAGGGTGTGCGGCGCCCCGGCGGCGGCCAGCGCGAGGTCGGGGACGAGGGTCAGGCCGCTGGTGGTACGGACCGGTGCGCCGTCCAGCGAAGCGGTATGGATCCGGTAGGCGCCGGGGGCTCCGAGGGCCGCGCCGTGGAAGACCTCGACCGGCCCGGTGACGTCGAGGGCCTGCACGCCGTCGAAGAGGACGACCAGCACATCGCGCTGTTCCATGCCGTCCATCCTGGTCAGCGGGGGCGATGGCGGCAATGACGGATTTCCCACCCTTCCTGCCATACGGAAGCGGCGAAGACGTACGGCCGGTGCCCGGCGCCCTGGGGGCGAGCCCCATACCGACGGGTCGGTACCCTGCCCCCATGACCTCATCCAGCGCACTGCCCGAGCGGGCCGGCCGCTCCTGTCACAACGTCATCAACCCCTACCACTCGGCGTTCTACTTCGCGCCCGAGCGCGGCACCGAGATGGCCGCCATCGGCATCGAGGACCGCGGCGCCGGCTACTTCGCCTCCCGCGCCGCGGCCATGGGTGCGGTGGGCCCCGGGACCATCACGGCCACCTTCTACAACTTCAACCACGAGCTCATCGCCCGGCACGTCCCGCACGTCTGGTCGGTCGCCACGCCCGAGCTCGTACTGGCCGCCCGGCTGCGCGCCGCGGACGCCACGCTCCGCCGCCTCCTGGGTGACGAGGCGGTCGAGTCGCCGGAGATGGCCGAGGCGGCGAAGCTGGCGCTGCGCGCGGCCGAGGGCTGCGCCCGCCAGGCCCGGCCGCTGTACGCCGCGCACGCCGATCTGCCCGTACCGGACGCCCCGCACCTGGCCTACTGGCACGCCGCGACGCTGCTGCGCGAACACCGCGGCGACGGCCACCTGATGGCGCTGCTGGACGCCGAACTGGACGGGCTGGAGGCGCTCGTCTCGCACACCGCCAGCGGCCGCGGGATGAGCTACCAGACCATCATGGCGACCCGCGGGTGGTCGCAGGAGGACGTGCAGGCCGCACAGGAGCGGCTGCGCGGCCGCGGGCTGCTGGACGCCGAGGGCGAGTTGACCGAGGCCGGCCGGCAGCTGCGCAAGGACCTGGAGACCAGGACCGACCGGCTGGACCGGGCGCCGTACGAGCACCTGGGCGCCGAGGGCGTGGCCCGGCTCACCGAGCTGGCGGCCGGCTTCACCACCGCCATCGTGGACGCCGGCGCGTTCCCCGCGACGCTGTTCGGCAAGTAGGGCTCCCGGGGCGGCCCGGCGGGGTGTGCGGGCGGCTTCCCGCGCCCGGGAGGTGTCCGCAGGTCCGCCGTTCGCCGGAGGGCGGGCCGCACGGGATCGTGCGGACGCCCCCCGGCGGCTGGGCGGCGCGACACTCCCGCCCGTGACCCGGCACAATGCAGGCTCAAGCAAGCGCTGGAAGGCGGGCAGGATCAACGTGACGGCAGCCACTGAGCCCATCGGGGCCCTCGGGTCCATCGAAGCCAGGATCGCCGGGGAGCTCGGCGTCAAGGAGCGGCAGGTGAAGGCCGCGGTAGAACTGCTCGACGGCGGGTCGACGGTCCCGTTCATCGCGCGCTACCGCAAGGAAGCCACCGAGATGCTCGACGACGCGCAGCTGCGCTCGCTGGAGGAGCGGCTGCGCTACCTGCGGGAGCTGGAGGAGCGGCGCGGCGCGATCCTGGAGTCCGTACGGTCCCAGGGCAAGCTGGACGCCGCCCTGGAGGCGCAGATCCGCGGTGCCGAGTCCAAGGCCCGGCTGGAGGACATCTACCTCCCGTTCAAGCCCAAGCGGCGCACCAAGGCGCAGATCGCGCGGGAGGCGGGCCTGGAGCCGCTCGCCGACGGGCTGCTCGGCGACCCGTCGGTGGAGCCGGCCGCGGCCGCCGCGGCGTTCGTGGACGCCGACAAGGGGGTCGCCGATCCGGCCGCCGCCCTGGAGGGCGCGCGGGCCATCCTGACCGAGCGGTTCAGCGAGGACGCGGACCTGATCGGCGAGCTGCGCGAAAGGATGTGGACGCGCGGGCGGGTCGCGGCGAAGGTGCGGGAGGGCAAGGAGGAGGCCGGCGCGAAGTTCGCCGACTACTTCGACTTCGCCGAGCCGTTCACCGAGCTGCCCTCGCACCGGGTGCTGGCGATGTTCCGCGGCGAGAAGGAGGAGATCCTCGATCTCACCCTGGAGCCGGAGGACCCGTCGGCGGCCACCGAGGGCCCCAGCTCCTACGAGCAGTCCATCGCCGCGAGGTTCGGCATCGCCGACCGGGGCCGCCCGGCGGACAAGTGGCTCAAGGACACCGTCCGTTGGGCCTGGCGCACCCGCGTCCAGGTGCATCTGGGGATCGATCTGCGGCTGCGGCTGCGGCAGGCCGCCGAGGACGAGGCGGTGCGGGTCTTCGCGTCGAACCTGCGCGATCTGCTGCTGGCGGCGCCCGCCGGGACGCGCGCCACGATGGGCCTGGACCCGGGCTTCCGTACGGGTGTGAAGGTCGCGGTGGTGGACGCGACCGGCAAGGTGGCCGCCACCGACACCATCTACCCCCATGTGCCGCAGCAGAAGTGGGACGCCTCCCTGGCCACGCTGGCGAAGCTGGCGCGGGAGCACGGCGTCGAGCTGATCGCGATCGGCAACGGCACCGCCTCCCGCGAGACCGACAAGCTGGCCGCCGATCTGATCGCCGCCCAGCCGGAGCTGAAGCTGACGAAGGTGATGGTCTCCGAGGCGGGCGCCTCGGTGTACTCCGCCTCCGCGTTCGCCTCGCAGGAGCTGCCGGAGCTGGACGTGTCGCTGCGCGGCGCGGTGTCCATCGCCCGCCGGCTGCATCTCCGCGTCCGTCATCCCGCCCTCGACGGCCTTGCGGACGGCGGACGCGATGGAGATGCGGCGGGG
>NZ_JBSFYC010000123.1:0-15117 GCF_053595675.1 Streptomyces sp. NPDC002446
AAAGCGAAGCAGTCCACACACCAGGCCCCGGAGGACCGTCACCGGCAGCCGAACAGCCCCGCGCAGCGGCAACGCCCGCCGCAGGCGCAACGGCGGGGAACCCGAAAACGTCGGCCAAAGCAAAGCGCAGCGGAAGGGCAGCGGAAGGGCAGCGGATTAACGTCGACGCCGCAAAACCCGCCCCACCACCACCGCCGAGGCCAGTACGACCGCCGCCGCGGGGGCCGCCCAGCGGAGGGTTGCCGACGTGGCGCTGGCCTCGGGGGCGGGTACCGGGGCGTAGCGGCCGCGGGGCGGGGCGTGGTCGACCTCCTCCGCGCTGCGCCCGATCATCGTGCGGCGGGCGTGTGCGGCCTCCGCGGGGGCGACGCCGTCCGTGTCCTCGTCGGGGAGCGGATCCAGGGAGGGCGGCGGCACCTCGGTGTCGAAGACGCTCTGCGCGGCGGGCTCCTCGGTGTCCGCCACCGGCCGCTGCCGCAGGTCCTCCGCCAGGTTCTCCGCGAAGCGGTCCAGCAGCCGGCGGCCCGCGGATTCGGCGGCCTGGTCGGTGGCCTCGGCGAGCCGGCCGTCGCTGTGGAGCGTGCCGGCGCAGGCCAGGGTCGTACCGGGGCCGGGCTCGGTGGCAGGGGTGAGCCGTACGGTCAGCGTCAGCGCGACCGACCCGTCGCCCCGCGACTCGGTGCCCTTCGCCTCGACGGTCACCGCGGCTTCCGCGCCGGGTCTGCCGTCCGCGGCGTCGCTGACCGTCAGCGTGCCGCGATAGGTGATGGTGGAGCTTCCGATACGCAGCCGCAGCCGGCCCTCGGGGGCGTGCGGGGCCGCGTCGGCATCGAGCTGGACTCCCGGGACACAGCGCGCCACCCGCTCCGGCTCGATGAGCGCCTGCCGCACGGTCCCGACGGGAAACGGAACGTACACCTCATGCTCCATGACATGGGAGCCTACCCAGCGCCCCCCGGAGCCGTGCCCGCGCACGCACAACTTTCTGCGCACCGGCGGCTTCCCGGCCGGTGCGCAGGCCCCGCCGCGTAGGCGCTCCGGCCGCTCAGTCCCGGTAGCGCGGGTGCATCAGCGTCGACGGAGGCAGCCCGGGAATCCGGGCCCGGTCCGCCCCGCGCCGGCCGGCGCGGAGTTCCTCGGCGGTGAGGCCCTCGGGCGGCGGCGCATCGGGGGCGAGAGCCAAGGGCGGCGGCTGCCGGGCGGCCAGTACGAAGCCCCAGTACCACCGCCGGCCGGCCGAGGGGGCGGCGGGCACGTCCTCGGTCGCCGGCGGGGCGGAGTCCGCCGAACGGTCCGGGCCGCCGGAGAAGTCCGGGGCCCGGCCCGACACGCGGTACGGAACGGTCGCCAGGCCCACCGACCGCACCGTCGCCTCCACCGTCCAGTACGACCGTGCCCGCGTGACCGGCGGCCCGGCATGCACCACCAGCCGCCCGCCGGGGGCCAGCATCCGCGCCGCCAGGCCGTAGAACTCCTGGGAGTAGAGCTTGGTGCTGGCGGTGATCCCGGGGTCGGGGAGATCGGAGACGATGACGTCGTACGGCGCCCGGCGCCGGCCGTGGCCGCCCTGCTGCCGCAGCCAGTCGAAGGCGTCGGCGGTGACCACCCGCACCCGCGGATCGCCCAGCGAGTGGTGGTTGAGGCGGGAGAGCCCGGGGTCCGTGCGCGCCAACCGCACGACGCCGGGGTCGAGTTCGACGACGGTCACCGAGTCGACCGAGCGATGGCGGAGGATCTCGCGCACCGCGAGGCCGTCGCCCCCGCCGAGGACCAGCACCCGGCGGTGCGGTCCGCCGGCCATCGCCGGATGCACCAGCGCCTCGTGGTAGCGGAACTCGGTGTCCGCGCTGACCCGCAGCCGCCCGTCCAGATACAGCGCCAGCGGCCGGCCGGAACCTTTCCTCCCGCGTCCCGAACCGAGTTCGGGCCCGGTGCCGCCGGTCATCACCACTTCCTGGACGCCGGTCTGCACCGCGACCCGCGCCGACGAGCCGTACACCGCGCGCCGGGCGGCCCGCTCGAACGGGGCGGCCAGCAGCATGCCCGCGGCCAGCAGCGCGAGCACCAGGACGTTGACGACGAGCAGCGTCCAGCGGGCTCGGGCGGTCAGATCACGGCGGAACAGCCACAGCACCAGCGCGCTGCCGGCCACCGCGTTGACCGCGCCGGTGACCAGTGCGCCGGTCAGCTGGCCGAGGGCGGGCAGGAGGAGGAAGGGGAAGGCCAGGCCGCCGACGAGCGCGCCTACGTAGTCGGCGGCGAAGAGGTCGGCGACCGCGCCGCCCGCGTCCTGCCTGCGGACCCGCTGGATCAGCGTCATCAGCAGCGGCACCTCGGCGCCGATCAGTACGCCGATGGCCAGGGAGAAGCCGACGAGCGCGGAGCGGGACTGGCCGAACCACGCGAAGAAGGCGTAGAGCGCCATGGCCGAGCAGCCGCCGACCAGCGCGAGGCCGGCCTCGACCGCGCCGAAGCCGACCGCCGCCCGGCAGCGCAGCCGCTTGGCGAGCAGCGCCCCGACGCCCATCGCGAAGACCATGACGGACAGCACGACCGACGCCTGGGTGACCGAGTCGCCCACCAAGTACGTTGCCAGGGCGACCAGTTCGAGCTCGTAGACCAGACCGCAGGCCGCGCAGACGAAGACCACGACGAGGACCAGCAGCCGGCCGAGCCCGGCCGGCACGGGGAGCCGCGCCGGTGTCATGGCCTCCGGCGGCCCGAGGGCGCCGGTGAAAGCGGACTCTGGCGGGTCGATCATGAAATGAACGTTACGTGACGATTCCGTACCCCTTCGTCACCCACACGAGTGCACTCTGCGGGCTACACGCGTCAGTTGGGGCGATATCGATGCGTGCGGCACAGCAAGGCGTTCGGGCCGCACACCCGGCGCACGCGCCGCCGCACATGCCCCCTCACGCCTCCACGCCCCGGGCGCACACCCCCAAGGCCCGCCACACCCCTCGCTCCCCAACTCCCCCCACGGCCCCGGCCATGACCCACCCGACCGGTCCTAGACCGCCGCGACCGCCGCGCGTACGCCCACGCGGGTACGGGTGGCCACCAAACGGCCTTCCTGCGGGTACGCATGCCAGGTCCGCCAGCGCACCTGCCCCTGCTGACACTGCGCCAGCATCGCGGTGAAGGCGTGCGGCGAGCCGGGGAACGTCCCGGCCAGGCCGTGCGGATGCTCGGCGACCAGGGCGAGCAACTCCTGGGCGCGGCCGGCGAACGAGCCGCGCGAGAGGGTCTCCACATGCGCGGCGAACTCGTACTCCCAGTTGCCCAGCCGCTTCGCCACACCGAGCGGCAGCGGGGTGCTGCTGCCGGGCATACAGGCGACCGTCTCGGAACAGGTGCCGCGCTCCTCTTCGAGGAGCACCTGATGAGAGGCGCCGAGCAGCCTCAACTGCACCTGGGCGCCATGGAGTTGGAGGTCGAGAACGGCGAGGGCCGGCAGGGGTTCCCTGCCCAGCGCCCAGGCCAGATCGGATGCACGGGTATCGGTGTACGCCGTTTTCAAAGTGGTGAGCATGGGTCGGCTCCGCAAGCACGCAGTGGAATGGTGGGCCGGCCCGCCCGAGAAGGATCAGGGATGTACGTCTGCCTGCCGGCTCGTGCCCACGTGGGATCGGAGAACGTGGGGGATTCTCTATGAAGAGGGAATCATGAAAGCCCGGTCGCCCACA
Source organism: Streptomyces sp. NPDC002446 (assembly GCF_053595675.1). NCBI lineage: Bacteria > Bacillati > Actinomycetota > Actinomycetes > Kitasatosporales > Streptomycetaceae > Streptomyces > Streptomyces sp. NPDC002446. Next base: position 3,690 of record NZ_JBSFYC010000123.1, read on the forward strand.
GCATTTTTACCCATCTTCGCCGGGTTTCCATCCCCTAGAGGGCCATGCAGTTCAACTGTTCAACAGCCTTATGCCCAGCGGGTGTTGGCACATTCGCCGGGCCCGCGGGGCCGCATATGCGCAGGGGCAAGAGCCACCCGCATGTGTGCAGCTGAGGAGGCCCGTGGGCCGGTCCGGGAACCGCCGTACGGAGGTGCCGCACAGGGTCCCGGAACCCGGCGTACGGACGTGCCGCATCCGGTCCCGGAACCCTCCGTACGGAGGCGCCGCGTACGGCTCAGCAGCCCCCGCCGCCGCCACCCCCGCAGCCACCGCCGCCGCCCCCGCCACCGCAGGAGGAGGAGCCGCCGCCACAGGAGGAGCCTCCGCCGCACGAGTGACCACCGTGGTGGTGGCTGCCGCCGTCCGATGCCCCGCCGGCGGCCCACCAGCTGCCGCTACTGCTGCCCGAACCGCGGTGACCGCCCCCGCTCCGGCTCCGGCTCCGGCTCTGCCCGCCGGTGCCGCTCCGCGAGGCCAGGGCCACCAGACCGATCACCACCGCGCAGGCCACCAGGAAGACCAGGACTCCCATCTGCCTCACACTTCCTCTCATTCCCCCGAAGCGAGGCGTCGCTCCGTCGGGCGCCCCGTGCGCCCCTCGCGGCGCCGTCCCGCGCCGCTGGCCGTCCTCGTCGACGGCCGTCACTGTCCGTTGTGCGGTGCTGATGCCCGAGCTCCCGGCGTCTCAAAGCACAGTTGAGGAAGTCCAGAGGTTCGGCGGAGGATGGCGCCCATGGACCGACCGCTGCTCAATCGTCGCCTCGCCGAATTCGGCACCACGATCTTCGCCGAGATGTCAGCCCTCGCCGTACGGACCGGCTCGATCAACCTCGGTCAGGGCTTCCCCGACGCCGACGGCCCGGAGGAGATCAGAGAGGCGGCGGTCCGCGCCCTGCGCGACGGACGCGGCAACCAGTACCCGCCCGGTCCCGGCATCCCCGAACTGCGCACCGCCGTCGCCGCCCACCACGGGCGCTTCTACGGCCACCTCGGCCTCGCGTACGACCCCGACACCGAGGTCCTGGTCACCGCCGGCGCCACCGAAGCCATCGCGGCCTCGCTGCTCGCCCTCCTGGAGCCGGGCGACGAGGTCATCGCGCTGGAGCCGTACTACGACTCGTACGCCGCCTGCATCGCGATGGCCAGCGGGCGGCGCGTGCCGGTGACCCTGCGCGCCGAGCCGGAGGCCGGGACCTACCGCCTCGACCTCGACGAACTGCGCGACGCCGTCACCGACGACACCCGCCTGATCCTCCTCAACACGCCCCACAACCCCACCGGCACGGTCCTCACCCGCGCCGAGCTCGCGGCCATCGCCGAGCTGGCGGTGGAGCGCGACCTCCTCGTCGTCACCGACGAGGTCTACGAGCACCTCGTCTTCGAGGGCGAGCACCTCCCGCTCGCGTCCTTCCCCGGGATGCGCGAGCGCACCGTCACCATCGGCTCGGCCGGCAAGACCTTCTCCTTCACCGGCTGGAAGGTCGGCTGGGTCACTGCACCGGCGGACCTGGTCAGCGCGGTCCGTTCCGCCAAGCAGTTCCTCACCTATGTCTCCGCCGGCCCCTTCCAGTACGCCGTCGCCGAGGCGCTCGCCCTCCCCGACAGCTACTACACCGGCCTGCGCGAGGACCTGCGCGCCAAGCGCGACACCCTGGCCACCGGCCTCACCGCCGCGGGCTTCAGGGTCTTCCGCCCCTCCGGCACGTACTTCATCACCACCGACATCCGCCCCCTCGGCGAGACCGACGGCTTCGCCTTCTGCCGCGCCCTCCCCGAACGCGCCGGCGTCGTCGCCATCCCCAACGCCGTCTTCTACGACCACAAGGACCAGGGCGCCCCCTTCGTCCGCTTCGCCTTCTGCAAGAGCGTCGATCTGCTGGAGGAGGCGGCGGCCCGCCTGAAGCGACTCTGACAGCCGTCCCCCACGGTCCCGGCCGGCTCCACCGACCGGGACCGACTCCTCACCGCGCCGCGTGCCTCACTGAGGAGCCAGCGGCATGGCCTCGAAGCGACGGTCCACACCGGGCACGTCCAGCCAGAGATCCGCCAGCGGGACGGTAACCGCATCGAATTCCTCATAGCCGCCCGAGTACGGGTACAGCGTGCTGTTCCGCAGGTCGGCGAAGTTCTCCGGCCCGTCCTCGCTCTCCATCTCCGCGGCCGGGCGGTAAACGCCATAGAGCAGTCCGCGCGTGGAGAAGTCCGCGTAGACGTAGTTCACATCGCCGGTGGGGGTGTACGGCTGCCGCGGATCGATGGTGATCGCGGTGGCCTTTCCCAGACAGTTCTCCCCCTCTCCGTAAACGGCCTCGAACGGCAGAATCGGCGAGAGATCATGATTCTTCAGCGCCGCCTCGCGGAGAGCCGGTGCGGCAGCTCGTCGCGGATCGACATGGGCTGGGAACGCCATTCGTGAGGTTCGGGGTGCAGTTGGTCGTCATCTGACGGGACAGGCGGCGCGCCGGACCGTCATCAGCCTTCCTTGTCCGGGTGCGCCTCCGGGTCCGGAGCCTGTGGCGGCTCCTCGCGGTCGCCGAAGAAGTAGTCGTACAGATCTTGCAGGTAGGCGTACAAGCGCTCATCTTCCCAGAAACCTACGCTCGTCATTTCGCCAAACTCCTGTGCAGTGAGCGGCCGCTCACGCAGCAGATGCTCCAGCGCCTCGCGCAGATGACGGCCGTACTCGGTATCGCGCTTCGGTTTCGACTTGTGGATGTCATCAATCCACTCGACATTGAGCGAGATTTCAAAGAAATTGGCCACCCGCTCATCCGCTTCGAAATGCGGTATGCCGGAACCACGGTATCTCATGTATTCACATTCCTACCCGGATCTGGATACATCGTCACCAGCCGTATGCCGCCCTTGCCGTCCCGTTCATAGAGAGCGAATATATCCGCACCCCGAAAGTCCACCGGCTTATACTGAACGGAATTACCGTCAGCACCCATCGGGTCAGCCGCCCGCCCCGGCTCCTCACCGTCCGACCTCGCTTCGGCGCCCTTCTGCAGGCCCCCGGACAGACGAAAACCCCGGAGCCAACAGCTCCGGGGCCTTCGCAGCCGGGGGGTGTGGAAACGGACGGGGCTCAGGCCTCGTCGTCGCCCGGCTTCTGGTCGGAGTCGCCTTCGATCTCGGCTTCCAGGCCGAGCTGCTCGACGATCCACTTGTCGAATTCGATCGAGGCGCGGACCCAGCTGACCGTGCTCGACACGAAGTGTTCGAGCGAGACACCGGTGCCGATCAGCATCGATGCCTCACCGATCAGACGGACCGTGCCGTCGTCATGGGTGTGGGTGTAGGCCTTGGGCCACAGCGTCCGGCGGTTCCAGTCGTCGATCGCCTCCAGCAGCTTCGACTTCTCGTCGATGCCGTGGGCACGGTCGTAGAACGTACGGACGGAGAAGATCTGCTGCTCCTCCTCGCCCCGGAACATGAAGTACGTGCGGAACTGCTCCCACGGGGCGGCGAGGTCACCCTCCTCGTCGACTACGTACTTCAGCTCCATCTGGTCGAGGAGCTGCTTGACCAGGTCCTGGTCTGGCACGACGGGACCCTCAGGCCCCGACGGCTCGGGTTCGGGCTGGCCCCCGAAATTCGGAATCGAGGACGGGTCGATGCTCACCGTGGAATTCCCTTCGTATGGTCCTTGCCATCCTCCCCCACATCCGCCCCGTCCTGGCAAGCCCGGACGGGGCGAGTGCGGGGCCGGCGGCTCCGGCACGGGCCGGGCGGACGGCTCCGGCGCAGCTCAGGCCGCTGCCGGGCGCACCGGCCGCACCGACAGCCGATCGCCGTCGACATCCACCCGCACGGTGTCCCCGTCCAGTACGTCACCCGCCAGGATGGCGCGGGCGAGCTGGTCGCCGATGGCCGTCTGGACCAGGCGGCGCAGGGGGCGGGCCCCGTAGGACAGGTCGGGGACGGCGGCGTCCGCGGCCGGCTCCTGGCCGAGCCAGGCGAGCCAGGTCAGGGCGTGGTCGGTGACGTCCAGCGTCAGACGGCGGTCGCCGAGGCGGCGCTGGAGGTGATCGAGCTGGATCCGGGCGATCCGCTGCAGCTGGTCCGTGCCGAGGGGGTGGAAGACCACCACGTCGTCGAGCCGGTTGAGGAACTCGGGCCGGAAGGACGCGCGGACCGTCTCCAGCACCTTCTCCCTCTTCTGGTCCTCCTTGAGGAGCGGGTCCATGAGGAAGGCGGAGCCGAGGTTGGAGGTCAGGATCAGGATGGTGTTGCGGAAGTCGACCGTGCGGCCCTGGCCGTCCGTGAGCCGTCCGTCGTCGAGCACCTGGAGGAGGACGTCGAAGACCTCGTGGTGGGCCTTCTCGACCTCGTCCAGGAGGACGACGGAGTACGGGCGGCGGCGGACGGCCTCGGTGAGCTGGCCGCCCTCCTCGTAGCCGACGTAGCCGGGCGGCGCGCCCACCAGGCGCGCGACGGAGTGCTTCTCGCCGTACTCCGACATGTCGATCCGGACCATCGCCCGCTCGTCGTCGAAGAGGAAGTCCGCGAGCGCCTTGGCCAGCTCGGTCTTGCCGACGCCGGTGGGGCCGAGGAAGAGGAAGGAGCCGGTGGGGCGGTCGGGGTCGGCGATCCCGGCGCGGGTGCGGCGCACGGCGTCGGAGACCGCGCGTACGGCCTCGGTCTGGCCGATCAGCCGCTTGCCGAGCTCGTCCTCCATGCGCAGCAGCTTCTGGGTCTCGCCCTCCAGGAGGCGGCCCGCCGGGATGCCGGTCCAGGACGCGACCACATCCGCGATGTCGTCCGGACCGACCTCCTCCTTGACCATGGACGCCTTGGACGCCTCCTGCTCGGCCTCGGCGGCGGCCGCCGCCTCCAGCTCCTGCTCGACGGCCGGGATCTCGCCGTAGAGCAGCTTGGAGGCGGTGTCGAAGTCGCCGTCGCGCTGGGCGCGCTCGGCCTGGCCGCGCAGGTCGTCGAGCTTCTCCTTGAGCTCACCGACCCGGTTGAGGCTCTGCTTCTCCTTCTCCCACCGGGCGGTCAGGCCGCGCAGCTCCTCCTCCTTGTCGGCGAGGTCCTTGCGCAGCTTCTCCAGCCGCTGGACGGAGCCGGCGTCGGTCTCGTTCTTGAGCGCCAGCTCCTCCATCTTGAGGCGGTCCACGGCGCGCTGGAGCTCGTCGATCTCGACGGGCGAGGAGTCGATCTCCATACGGAGGCGGGAGGCCGCCTCGTCGACGAGGTCGATGGCCTTGTCGGGCAGGAACCGGGAGGTGATGTAGCGGTCGGAGAGGGTGGCGGCGGCGACCAGCGAGGAGTCGGCGATCTGCACCTTGTGGTGCGCCTCGTAGCGCCCCTTGAGGCCGCGCAGGATCGCGACGGTGTCCTCGACGGTCGGCTCGGCGACCAGCACCTGCTGGAAGCGCCGCTCCAGCGCCGGGTCCTTCTCGATCCGCTCGCGGTACTCGTCGAGGGTGGTCGCACCGACCATCCGCAGCTCGCCGCGGGCCAGCATGGGCTTGAGCATGTTGCCGGCGTCCATGGACGAGTCGCCGCCGGCGCCCGCGCCGACGACCGTGTGCAGCTCGTCGATGAAGGTGATGATCTGGCCCTCGCTGGACTTGATCTCCGCCAGGACGGTCTTCAGCCGCTCCTCGAACTCACCGCGGTACTTCGCGCCCGCGACCATTGCCCCGAGGTCGAGCGCGACCAGCCGCTTGTTGCGCAGCGACTCGGGCACATCGCCCTTGACGATCCGCTGGGCCAGCCCCTCGACGACGGCGGTCTTGCCGACGCCCGGCTCACCGATCAGCACCGGGTTGTTCTTCGTACGGCGCGAGAGCACCTGCACCACCCGCCGGATCTCGTGGTCCCGGCCGATGACCGGGTCGAGCTTGCCCTCGCGGGCGGCGGCCGTGAAGTCGGTACCGAACTTCTCCAGCGCCTTGTACGTGCCCTCCGGGTCGGGGGTGGTCACCCGCTGCCCGCCGCGGGTCGCCTCGAAGGCAGCCAACAGCTTCTTGGCGGAGGCGCCCTGCTGCTCCAGCAGGGCGCCGGTGCGGCCGCCCTTGGCGGCGATGCCGATCAGCAGGTGCTCGGTGGAGACATAGGCGTCGCCGAGGTCCTTGGCGCGCTGGGTGGCGTCCGCGATGGCGGAGAGCAGGTCGCGGTCCGGCTGCGGCGGGGCGACCGTCGAGCCCTGCACGCTGGGCAGCGCGGCGAGCTGGCGCTCGGCGCCGTTGCGCAGCACGGCGGCGTCGGCCTCCACTGCGGCCAGCAGGTCCATGATGTTCTCGTTGTCCTGCCCGGCCAGCAGCGCGAGCAGGAGATGCGCGGACGTCATGTCCGCATGCCCGGCGGTGACCGCCCGCTCATTGGCGGCGGCCAGCGCCTCCCGGCTCTTGTTGGTCAGCTCGGCGTCCACGGCCCGGTGTCCTCCCTGTGTGTGCTGTTCCGATGCGTCGTCTTGGCGTCTTGCAGGTACCAACGTGCGATAAGTTGAGTCTATTCCACTCAAGGCTCAGTTGACCGGGTTCTCCTGAGGGTGAACCCGGCCGTTCGCACCCGCCCGGCCGGCGGCGGAGCGTCACGCTGAGCACCATGCCCACCGAGCACGGGACCTGCGAGTCCGACGGCCAGTCCGCCATCCTGCTGCAGATCTTCCACGAGCTGGACGCGGTGGTGCCCGACGTCATCCGAGCCCAGCTCATCGAGGGCGAGATGGTGGTGACCACGGCCCAGGCCGGCAGGCATGAGCACTGCTGGAGCCGGCTCACCCGGCAGCTCGTACGGCGTCACCCTTGGATCGACATCTCCGCCCGCAAGGGCCTGATCCTGCCGTCGTACGGCCCGCATCCCGACAATCACGTGATCCCCGACCTGGCGGTCGTGGGCCGCCGGGAATTCCGGGGCGCCCCGCCATGGTGGCGGCCCGACGGGGAGCTCAAGCTGGTCGCCGAGATCACCGGCGACCGGCCCGACCTGGACCGGGTCGCCAAGCGCCGCACCTACGCCCTCGGCGAGATCCCCCTGTACCTGCTGATCGACCGCGACAGGGCCACCACCACGCTCTTCCGTGAGCCGTCCGACGGCGACTACCAGGTGCACCACGCCTCCGCCTTCGGCAAACCCCTCCCCCTCCCCGCCCCCTTCTCTTTCGACCTGGAGACAACCGACTTCGCGTGACCAGCCGGGGGCCGGAGCCCGGGCACTGCCCTCTACCCTTGCCCCCATGGCCCACGACCTCAGTGCCCTCACCCCCGAATACCTCGCCTTCTGGCGCGAGTATCTGATGCCGACGCTCACCACGCTGCGTCCGGACGGGACGCCGCACGTCGTCCCCGTGGGCGTCACCTACGACGCCGAGCAGCGGATCGCGCGGATCATCACCCGCAAGGACAGCACCAAGGTCAAGAACATCCTCGCCGCCGGCGCGGACGGCGCCACCGTCGCCGTGTGCCAGGTCGACAAGGGGCGCTGGGCGACCCTGGAGGGCATCGCCCGGGTGCGTACGGAGGCGGAGACGGTGGCCGACGCGGTGCGCCGGTACGCCGATCGGTACGGGCGGACGCCGTCGCCGAACCCCGATCGGGTCATGATCGAGATCGCCGTGACGAGGGCGATGGGGCGGGCCTGAGAGCCCGCGTCCTCTCACCCGCGGTGCCTCAGGTCCAGACCTGACCGAAAGCGGACCCTTCACATCCGGCAGGCACCGTCCAACTGGTACTTAGGTACGACAGGAACCGAACAGCTCCGCACATTGACGAGCGACAGATGGCGGCAGATGAGCGGCATCGGACCTGTCCCGTGCAGAAGACGGCAGGCTGGAGGCCGCATGGCGTCGGCATTACGTATCGTGACGACCGTTCCGCGCCGTCCGCACCCCGCCAGACCGCGCCCACACGCCGAGCTCTGCCCGCGCTGCGGTGGCCAACTCGCCGTCAACCAGGACGGCTGGAAGATCTGCCACGCCTGCGGATACGCCTCGCCACCCGGTACAGCCCCTCCACCACGGGCCGCCCTCGGGGGTATCGTCGCCCCCACAGTCGCCACGCCCCGGAGGGCACGATGAACTCGGTCCGAGTCACGGCGATCGCCTGCCTGATGCCGCTGTCCGAGCTGGACGAGGATCCGTTCCTGGTCGACGACCGCAGCCAGCACGACATGTGCAAACAGTGGGCGGCGGCCCGTGACTACCACCTGACCTGCCAGCTCAGCCTGCATCAGCTGCGCGCCGACCACGGCGCGCTGTGGCGGGACGTCGAAGAGGGCCTGGTCGATGTGTTCGTGACGCCCAACCGCCGGGCACTGGAGAACGCCATCAACGGCGCCGACGAGTTCACCGCGCGGTGCGCGGCGGCCGGTGTACGGCTGGAGACCGCCGACCTCGACGAGCCGGTCTACACACTGGCGATGAAGTCGCAGGTCCACCGGCGGCTGTCGATGCCGACGGCCGGCTACAACGGCTGCTGACCGGACGGCACACAGGCCTGGAAGAACACTCACCGAGATGACAAGAAGGGCCGGGATCACCCGGCCCTTTTCGCCATGTGGATGCGGGGCACGCCCCGGCCGCCCGCTACTCGGACCGCTTGGGCCGCCACACCACCAGCGCGCTGGTCTGCTGGACGTCCTGATACGGCACCAGATCACGCCGATAGGAAGCGTGCACCGCCGCCTCGCGCTGGCGCATCGCGCTGGCCGCGCCCTCCAGGGCGCCCTGCAGCTCGGCGACCCGCTGCTGCAGGGCCGCGACCTGGTTCTCCAGCTCGATGATGCGCTTGATGCCGGCGAGGTTGATGCCCTCGTCCTGGGACAACTGCTGCACCGTACGGAGCAGTTCGATGTCCCGGGCCGAGTAGCGCCGGCCCCGCCCGGCCGTACGGTCGGGCGAGACCAGCCCCAGCCGGTCGTACTGCCGAAGGGTCTGCGGATGCAGGCCGGAGAGCTGAGCCGCGACGGAGATGACGTACACCGGCGACTCATCGGTCAGTTCATACGGGTTACGACGCTGCCCGCCCCGGCTGTCCATCTCAAGCTCCCTTCGCGGCCTGGAACAGCTCCGCCCGCGGGTCCTGCCCCGCGGTGGCCTCGCGATAGGACTCCAGCGCTTCCCTCGCCTCGTCGCTGAGGTCCTTGGGGACGACCACCTCTATGGTGACCAGCAGATCACCCCGGGTGCCGTCCTTGCGGGCCGCGCCCTTGCCACGGGCCCGCATCGTGCGTCCGTTGGGGGTACCGGCCGGCAGCTTCAGCGTCACCGGCGGGCCGCCCAGCGTCGGCACCTTCACCTCGCCGCCCAGCGCGGCCTCCGGGAAGGCGACCGGCACCGTGACGGTGAGGTTGTCGCCCTTGCGGCCGAAGACCGGGTGGGCGTCGACATGCACGACGACATACAGATCGCCGGCCGGGCCGCCCTGCTCGCCCGGGGCGCCCTTGCCGCGCAGCCGGATGCGCTGCCCGTCGGAGACGCCCGCCGGGATACGGACCTGCATCGTGCGGGCGCTCGTCGCGCGTCCGCTGCCCTTGCAGACCTCACAGGGATCCTGGGCGATCAGGCCGCGGCCCTTGCAGTCGGCGCACGGGTCGGTCAGCGAGAAGCCGCCGCCCGCGCCCCGGCTGACCTGGCCGGTGCCGACACAGGTCGGGCAGACCCGAGGCGTACCGTTTTTGTCGCCGGTGCCCGAACAGGCCTTGCAGGGCGCCTGGCTGGACATCCGCAGCGGGACCGTGGCCCCGTCGACCGCTTCGGTGAAGCTGAGCGTCACCTCGGACTCGATGTCCTGGCCGCGCCGCGGCTGGGTACGCGTACCCGCGCCGCCGCGGTTGAACAGTCCGCCGAAGACGTCCCCGAGCCCGCCGCCGAAGCCTCCGGCACCGCCGGCTCCGCCGGAGCCACCGAAGAGGTCGCCCAGGTCGAAGTTGAAGCTGCCGCCGGCCCCGCCGGGACCGGGCCGGAAGCCGCCGTTGCCGAACAGCGCCCGTGCCTCGTCGTACTCCTTGCGGCGCTTGGGGTCTCCCAGGACGTCGTTCGCCTCGGAGATCTCCTTGAAGCGCTCCTCGGCCTTGGCGTCGCCCTTGTTGGCGTCCGGGTGGTTCTCGCGCGCGAGCTTGCGGTACGCCTTCTTGATTTCCGCTTCGGTGGCGTCCTTGGGGACGCCGAGGACCTTGTAGTAGTCCTTCTCGACGAAGTCCTTGGTGCTCATCCCCGACGTCCCTCCTTTCCTGCGGTTTTCTCGTCGGTCCTCACGTCAGCCCTCGTCCGGGCCACCGCTCTCCTCGTCCGAGGCCTTGGCACCCTTGGCCTCGTCCTCGGATCCGGACTTGGCGCCCTGCGCGCCCGGCTGCGGCTCGGCGACGGCGACCCGCGCGGGGCGGATCGTTCGCTCACCGATGCGATACCCGGGCTGCAGGATCGCAACGCACGTCGTCTCGGTGACATCCGGTGCGTACGAGTGCATCAGCGCCTCGTGGATCGTCGGGTCGAAGGGCTCGCCCTCCTTGCCGAACTGCTGCAGACCCAGCTTGGCGACCACGGTCTCCAGCGACTCGGCCACCGACTTGAAGCCGCCGACCAGCTCGCCGTGCTCGCGGGCGCGGCCGACGTCGTCGAGCACGGGCAGGAGCTCGGACAGGAGGTTCGCCGCGGCGATCTCCTTGACCGTGACCCGGTCCCGCTCCACCCGCCGGCGGTAGTTCTGGTACTCCGCCTGGAGCCGCTGGAGGTCCGCCGTGCGCTCGCCGAGCGCCGAACGCACCTGGTCCAGCTGCGCCTGGAGCGCTACGTCCTGTACATCCCCGGCCGGGGCCGAGCCCGCCTTGTCGGCGGACTCGGCCTCCTGCGCCGCGTCTTCGGAAGCGGCGTCAGAGGGGACGTCAGGCTTCTCTTCGAAACCCGGGGTCTCCTCCGTCACGCGGCACCACCCTTGGCGTCCTTGGGCTTCTCGTCGTCGACGATCTCGGCGTCCACGACGTCGTCCTCGGCCTTGGGCTGCTCGCCGGCGGCACCGGCGGCACCCTCGGCACCGGCAGCGCCCTGCGCGGCCTGGGCGTCGGCGTACATGGCCTGGCCGAGCTTCTGGGAGACGGCCGCGACCTTCTCGGTGGCGGTGCGGATCTCCGCGGTGTCCTCGCCCTTGAGCTTCTCCTTCAGCTCGGCGACGGCGGTCTCGACCTCGGTCTTGACCTCAGCGGGGACCTTGTCCTCGTTGTCCTTGAGGAACTTCTCGGTCTGGTAGACCAGCTGCTCGCCCTGGTTGCGGGTCTCGGCGGCCTCGCGGCGGCGGTGGTCCTCGTCCGCGTACTGCTCGGCCTCCTGGCGCATCCGGTCGACCTCGTCCTTCGGCAGCGAGGAGCCGCCGGTGACGGTCATCTTCTGCTCCTTGCCCGTGCCCAGGTCCTTCGCGGTCACGTGCATGATGCCGTTGGC
>NZ_JBSFYC010000124.1:0-14493 GCF_053595675.1 Streptomyces sp. NPDC002446
GTGTCCGGACTGCTTCGCTTTACGTCCGGACACCCTGCCCCTCCGGCCCGCCCCCTCCCGTGGGTGGGTGGGAAGGGGGCCGGTGGGGGCGCGCCCTGCCCTTCATCTGCCGCAACGGTGATCGGCCACGACGGCGAGGGTCCGGCAGCATCCACGACGACCGAAAGTTCTTCCCCACCCACCCACGGGAGGGGGCGGACCGTAGGACGGAGTCTGGAGGGCCGCACCCGCAGCCGAACAGCCCCGCGCAGCGGCACCAGCCCGCCGCAGGCGCAACGGCGGGAAACCCGAAAACGTGGGCCGCGGCAAAGCGCAGCGGAGGGGCCGCAGGCGCAACGGCGAGAAACAACCACGGCGGGACAGCCAAAAACGTGGGAAGCCAAGCCAAGCGCAGAGGAAGGTCAGGCCTCCAGCAACTGCCCCCGCAGTCGCTCCCGCGTGTCGGGGGCCAGCTTCAGGCCGTCGGTGAGGTAGGCCTCCGTGGAGCCCCAGGTCTGCTCGATCGCGTCGTAGGCGGCCGTGAGGTAGTCGGCGTGCGCCCCGAACAGCGGCGAGAGCAGTTCCATGACCTCCGGCGACATCCCCACCGCGGAGTCGTCGGAGCGGCGGATCTTGTAGCGGCGGTGCGGGTCGTTGGACTTGAGGTAGTCCTCCTCGATGGCGTCCCGCTCCACGCCGACCGCCAGCAGGGTCACCGCGACGGACAGGCCGGCGCGGTCCTTGCCGGCCGCGCAGTGCATCAGCGCCGGAACGCTGTCCTCGGCGAGCGCGTGCAGCACCCGGCTGTGGTCCTCCGTGCGGGTGGTGATGATCTCGCGGTAGGTCGCCGTCATACGGGCCGCGGCCTTGCCGTCACCGAGCACGGTGCGCAGCTGCGCCAGCTCGCCGTCGCGCACCATCGTCCAGAACTCCGCGCCGTCGGCCGGGTCGGTGAGCGGGATGTTCACATTGCGCACACCGGGCAGCGCCACATCAGGGCCCTCCAGCTTGATGTCCGCGGCATTGCGGAAGTCGAAGATGGTGTGCAGCCCGAGACCGGCCAGAAATGCCGCATCGCCCTCGGTCGCATGGGCGAGATGTCCGCTGCGGAACAGCCGGCCCTCGCGTACCCGACGCCCGTCCACGGTCGGCAGTCCGCCCACATCGCGGAAGTTGCGTACCTCCGCGAGCTCGGGCTGGGCCTGGGGGACCTGCGGCGTCTGCGTCACGGGCACTCCTTGGTGTCGGCCGCCGACGCTGCTCGTCGACGACGCGGGCACATCCGACGATACGACACTGATGCAATAGGCAATCAAGCCGCAATGGCGGCGTGATGGAGCGTAATGAAGCGCTCGGGAAGCAGTGTGTGATCGATCATTATTCCGACTTGAGAAGAATTTGACCTGGTGGCATTAATCACCCCCCGTCAACCCCTGGTTACGGTGGCGTAGGTCACTTCTCAAGGTGAAGTATGTCCTGACGTGGCAGACGATTCGAAGAACATCAGCAGCGGCGCCGGGAGCCTTGGCGCCATCGGGTCGTACGCAGCCGTCGGGGACAGCTTCACAGAGGGGGTCGGGGATCCCGGCCCTGACGGGGTGTACATCGGTTGGGCGGACCGGCTCGCGGTCCTGCTCTCGGACCAGCAGGCGGAGGGCGACTTCCGCTATGCGAACCTCGCCGTCAGGGGACGGCTTCTGGACCAGATCGTCGAGGAACAGGTGCCCCGGGCGAAGGAGCTCGCCCCCGCCCTGGTGACGTTCTGTGCCGGTGGCAATGACATCCTGCGGCCGGGCTCGGACCCGGACGCGGTCGCCGAACGCTACGAGGCGGCGGTCGTCGATCTGCGGCGGACGGTCGGCACGGTCCTGCTCTGCACCGGCTTCGACACCCGGGGCGTGCCGGTGCTCAAGCACCTGCGCGGCAAGATCGCGACGTATACGGCGCATGTCCGGGCCATCGCGGACCGGCACGACTGCCCGGTCCTGGACCTGTGGTCGCTGAAGTCGGTGCAGGACCGGCGGGCCTGGAGCGAGGACCGGCTGCATCTGTCGGCCGACGGCCACACCCGGGTGGCGCTGCGCGCGGCCCAGGTGCTCGGTCTCGGGGTGCCGGCCGACCCGGACCAGCCGTGGCCCCCGGAGGCGGAGCGGTCGGCCGCCGAGGCGCGGCGGGACAACATCCACTGGGCGCGCGAGCACCTCGTGCCGTGGATCGGCCGCCGGCTGCGCGGCGAGTCCTCCGGCGACCATGTCGAGCCCAAGCGGCCGGACCTGCTTCCGCTGTAGTGCTGCCACGGCCCGACGGCGGGCCCATGGCATGACTGAGGCCCCGTTCCGCCGGTGCGGAGCGGGGCCTCAGTGTGCCGCGGTGCCGGTGTACGGAAGGTCCGCCCAGACGACCCGGCCCGCACCGCCGTCGGTGGGCCGTGATCCCCAGCCGTCGGAGAGCGCCCCGACGAGGAACAGCCCCCGTCCGCACTCCTTGTCCACGCTGCCGGGCTGGACGTGCGGTGCCGAAAGCCCCGGCCCGCCCTGGTCCGTGATCTCTATGCGTATGTGCGCCCCGACGAGGGCCAGCTCGCAGCCGATCTTCTCGCTGTCGGTGTGCCGTACCGCGTTGGTGAACAGCTCGGAGACCACCAACTCCACGTCGTCGCGGACTTGTTGATCCGCGCCCCACTCGCACAGCAGCGCACTGACGCGTCTGCGCGCCTCGGGAACGGACGTGCGTCGCGCCGGCAAGTGGAACGCGTCCTGCGGGTACTGGGCGACGAAGCCGCCACAGCGCCCTAACGAGGGAGCGTTGTTGGAGGAAGCCACGCCGTAACTATGTGCGATGTTGGTCACCGATGGCAAGGATCACTCTGTAATTTGCAGAATCGTAAGTGCAGTCTGTTCGTTAATGATGACGGCATGACACACTGCTGATCACTGAGATCAGTTGGAGGGGATCGGACGTGGCGGACCCACGGTCGGCAGGTGCGCCCACCGTCCTGCGGGTGGTGCTCGGCAAGCGACTGCAGGACCTGCGCGAAAAGGCGGGGCTCTCCTTCGAGCAGGCCGCCGCGGCCCTCGACGTGACCCACGCCACGATACGGCGCATGGAGAAGGCCGAGGTCGGCCTCAAACTCCCCTATGTCGAGAAGCTGCTGGCGACCTACGGCGTCAGCGACGAGAACGAGGTCGAGGGCTTCCTCTCACTGGCCCGCGAGGCCAACAAGCCCGGCTGGTGGCACCGCTTCCGCGATGTGCTGCCCGAGTGGTTCAGCGCGTTCGTCAGCCTGGAGGGCGAGGCCAACCTCATCCGCGCCTACCAACCGCACTACGTCCCCGGGCTGCTGCAGACCGAGGACTACGCCACCGCCGTCCTGCGCGCCGGTATGCCGCACGCCTCCACGGCCGACATCGACCGCATCGTCGCGCTGCGCATGGAGCGGCAGGCCCTGCTGACCCGCGAGAACGCGCCCATGCTGTGGGTGGTCATGGACGAGACCGTCCTGCGCCGGCCGATCGGCGGGCCCAAGGTGATGCGCGACCAGATCACCCGGCTCATGGAGGCCACCGCACTGCCGAACGTCCGGCTGCAGCTCATGCCCTTCGCCGCGGGCCCGCACCCCGCCATGTACGGGCCCTTCCACATCTTCCGCTTCCCGATCCCGGAACTCCCGGACATCGCATACGCGGAAAGCCTCGTCGGAGCCGTGTACTTCGACCAGCGCAACGACGTCTCGCAGTTCCTGGAGGCCCTGGACCGGATGTGCGCGCAGGCCGCGCCGGCACACACCACCGAGGCCATTCTGGGTGGCTTTCGCAAGGAGATCTGAACCCCCCATGGATCGCATACGCATCTACAACGGCATGCCCGCCAAAGAGCTGGGCACAGAGGGCTGGCACAAACCGTGGAGCGGCGGTAACGGCGGCGAGTGCGTCGAGGCGATGCGGCTGGGGGACGGCCGGATCGCCCTGCGCCAGTCGACCGACCCGGACGGCCCGGCGCTCATCTACACCCACCGCGAAATGGTGAGTTTCATCGAGGGCGCGAAGGCCGGCCACGCCGACTTCCTGCTCTCCGCCGCTCCGGGCCGGCGCACCGAACGGAGGACGGCGTGAACGAGCAGCACACCTCCCCGGCGGCACCCGACCCCGAGGTCCCGCAGCTCGGACCGTACGCCCCGGGGCCGGAGCACTCGGGCTTCTCGGCCGAGCAGATCGACACCAGCCGCCCGCACCCGGCGCGGATGTACGACTACTACCTCGGCGGCTGGGACAACTACGAGGTCGACCGGGTGGCCGCGGAGCGCGTCATCGAGGTCCACCCCCAGGTACGGCTCAGCGCCCGCGCCAACCGCGCGTTCCTGCGGCGGGCGGTGCGCGAACTGGTCGACGGCGGCATCCGCCAGATCATCGACATCGGCACCGGCATCCCCACCTCGCCCAACACCCATGAGGTGGCCCGCGAGACCGCACCCGACACCCGCGTCGTGTACGCCGACAACGACCCGATCGTCGCCACACACGCCGGGGCCCGGCTGACCAACACCGAGCACACCGGATTCGTCCTCGGCGACGTCCGCGACCCCAAGGCGATCCTGGACCACCCCACCGTCCGCGAACTGATCGACTTCGACCGGCCGGTGGCGCTGCTGCTGGTCGCCGTGCTGCACTTCGTCCGGGACGACGAGGACCCGGCCGGCCTCGTCGCCGCGCTCGCCGAGGCGCTCCCCGCGGGCAGCCATCTCGTCCTGTCGCACGCCACCGACGAGCCCTACGAGGCGTACGAGCAGGGCCGCACCGACGAGGTCGCGCGGGCCGGTGTGCAGGACGTCTACAAGAGCGCCACCGCCACCCTCAACCTCCGTTCGAAGGCCAGTATCGAGCGGCTCTTCGGGCCGTTCGCGCTGCTGGCGCCGGGCGTCGTACGGGTGCCGCTGTGGCGACCGGACGGCGAGGTGCCCGGCGCCGAGGAGCTCAACAACACCATTTTCTACGGTGCCGTGGGCCGCAAGGGCTGAACCCCGGGCGGCTCCGGAAGCCCGGGTGCCTCCACCGGGGGTGCGCTGACCGTGACCGGGGACGCGGCCGCCGCGGTGTCCGTGAGGACGCCGCGGAGGTCGTCCGGCCCGACGAGGGCGGTGTGCGTGCCCGGCGCGGTGCAGGCGTACGCTCCCGCGACGGCGCCCAGCCGCGCGCAGTCCTCCAGCGGCCGGCCCGCCAGCCTGCCGTAGAGGAAACCGCAGGTGAAGGCGTCGCCGGCGCCGTTGCTGTCCACGACGGGGCCGGGTGGGACCACGGCCGGCACATGCCGTGGGGTGCGGTCGTCGGGGGTGAGGAGGTACGCGCCGCCCGCGCCGGCCGTCGCGATCACCGCCTCGGCGCGCCCCTGACGGAGGATGTCCCGCATGACGGACCCGATCCGCTCGCCCGCCCCGGCGGTGCTGAGGAACACCAGGTCCGAGCGGAGGGCGAACTCCCGGTGATGGCCCGTCAGGCCGTCCCAGTCGTGCAGGTCGGTGGAGACGGGGACGCCGAGGGCCTCGATGTCGTCGTAGAGGAAGCGCGCGAAGTGCGTGATCGACACATGGACGTGCCGGGTCCGGCGCAGCGCGGGGAGGTAGTGCTCGGGCGGCATCCGCAGATCGTCCGGGTCGCGGGCGTCGTAGAAGGACATCCGGTGGCCGTCGGGGGCGACGAGATTGACCGCACGCCGGGTGCCGTGCGGGGAGATCAGCGGGCGGAAGTCGACGCCGGTGCCGGCCAGCCGCTCGCGGACCAGACTGCCGGGGGGATCGTCGCCGATGAAGTCCAGGAGTCCGGTGGCCAGCCCGAGCGCCGCGCACCCCAGCGCGACGCCGGTGCCGGTGTGGCCCGCCCATTCACGGATGGGCGGCACCGCATGGGAATCGGCGAGCGGCACGGGCAGCGCGCCGACCGGCACGACGGTGTCCACGCCCGACCCGCCGAAGACCAGTACGTCGTATGCGTCATACGGCTCAGATACCTGCTGGAAAGTCACAAGCGTCCTTGAAGTCTCTTGCTGGTGGGGCGAACCCCTTGCTGGTGAGACCGTTCGCGATCCGGTTGCGTCCGCTGCCGGGAGTCTAGACGCAGGCTCGCCGCAAATCGGGATGTCGGGGACTGGGGTGGCTCGCCCGGGGCGAAATCCGGCTGCGCCCTCCCGCCGGCCCGCGGGAGGGTGAGGCATGACATGGACGATGACGAGGGATCTGGACGCGTTCGAGGCCGCCGCGGGGGAGTTCCTGCGCCGCCGGCCGGCCGAGCACACCGTGTTGCTGTCGGTGGCCTCCGCCCTGCGGGAGCTCGGCACGGACGCGTACGGGGATGACGCGCCGTCGTTCGGATGGTGGCGGCCGGGCGGGGGGAGCGCGGCCCCGGGCGCGGTCGGCGCCGCGTTCGTCCGGACGCCGCCGCGGCCGGTGCTGCTCTCGCCGATGCCGGACGGCGCCGCGGCCGACCTGGCGGTCGCGCTGGCACCCGACCCGGGCCTGCCGGGGGTGAACGGCGGCCGGGCCGCGGCCGAGGCGTTCGCGGCGGCCTGGCAGGGGCGGCACGGCGGCACGGTGCGCACCGGCAAACGCCACCGCCTCCACCGGCTCGGCGAGCTGACGCCGCCGTCGCCCGCGCCGCCCGGTGCGGCCCGCTGGGCCACGGCCGCCGACCGGGAGCTGCTGCTCGCCTGGTCTGCCGCCTTCGCCGTCGAGACCGGCGGCACGCCGCCCCGCGCCCGCGCGGTCGACGACCGGATCGCCGGCGGCCGCTGCATGCTGTGGGAGGCCGACGGGCGGGCCGTCGCCATGGCCGGCGTCACCCGCACGCTCTTCGGCATGGCCCGGATCGCCCCCGTCTACACCCCGCCCGAGCTGCGCGGACGCGGCTTCGCCGGGGCCGCGACCGCCGCGGTCTCGGCCGCCACGAGGGATGCCGGCGCCCGCGAACTGCTGCTCTTCACGGACCTCGCCAACCCCACCAGCAACGCCCTGTACCGGCGGCTCGGCTACCGCCCCGTAGCGGATCACCTCGTACTGGAGTTCGGCTAGGGCCTGTCCGAGCCGTGGCGCCCACCGGCCCGCCGGTGCCCCTCACCCGGCCGACGTCACCTGCTCACCTGGAATGTCACGGCCGGTCGCGCGGTTCTCGTCTGCGGGTGATGGTGTTGAGTCCGGGTGCCGCGGTGCGGAACGTCCGGAGCCCGCCCCCGTGCGGGCCGCGCGCCGGGTGGGTCACGCGCCCGGGACGCCGCGGGGCGCGGTGTACCGGAACCCACCGCTCGCGCGGCCCGTTCACTTCGCGAATGCCCCGACCCTGGAGGTGCCGTGACCGGTTCCCGACCCCGCCGTACTCGCCTTGCCGCGCTGCGCCCCGCGAGCTTCGGCGCCGAGCCCACGGGGGAGCGGCTGGCCAGGATGCGCAGATCGCCGCAGTTCGTGGACGGACAGTTCCGCAATCCGGTGCAGACCAGGCAGCTCCTCCACGGCTCCGCGCTCCCGATGGCGCGTACCCAGCTCAGCCGCGAGGGGCGGCTGCGCCGGGCCCCGGTCGGCCGGATCCCGGTGCACCGCCCGACCGCCGAGGACTGGGGCCGGCCGCCCGCCTCCGGGCTGCGGCTCACCTGGATGGGGCATTCGAGCGTGCTGGCCGAGATAGACGGGCAGCGGGTGCTCTTCGACCCGGTCTGGGGCGAGCGCTGCTCGCCGTTCACCTGGGCCGGCCCCAAGCGGATGCACCCGGTGCCCGTCGAGCTCGACGCGCTCGACCCGGTCGACGCCGTGGTGATCTCGCACGACCACTACGACCATCTCGACATGCCGACGATCCAGGGGCTGATCCGCACCGGCGCGGCCTTCGTCGTTCCGCTCGGGATCGGCGCCGACCTGGAATTCTGGGGCGTGCCCGCGGAGCGGATCACCGAGCTCGACTGGCACGAGGCCACCCGGGTCGGCGGGCTCACCCTCACCGCCACCCCCGCCCAGCACTTCTGCGGCCGCGGCCTGCGCGGCCCGCAGCACACCCTGTGGGCCTCCTGGGTGGTCGCCGGTCCCGAGCACCGCATCTTCCACAGCGGCGACACGGGCTACTTCCCCGGATTCACGGAGATCGGCGCGGCGCACGGTCCGTTCGACGCGACGATGATGCAGATCGGTGCGTACAGCGACTTCTGGCCGGACATCCACATGACTCCGGAGGAGGGGCTGCGGGCGCACGCCGACCTGTCCGGCGGGGGCAGCCCGCAAGGGGTGTTGCTGCCCATCCACTGGGGCACGTTCAACCTCGCGCCCCATCCATGGTCCGAACCCGTGGAGCGTACCGTCGCGGCGGCGCGCCGGACCGGCGCGAAGGTGGCCGCGCCGCCGCCGGGCAGGCCGTTCGAGCCCGCCGACGAGCCGGTCGTGGAGCCCTGGTGGCGGGCCGTGGCCGTGCCGCCGGTGCAGGGCTGGCCGAGCTGGCCCCCGGCGCGCGTCGTGCCGGCGAGCGCCGTCCGCGAGCCGTCCGAAGAGGCATCCGCGGAGGCTTCAACACCCTCTCTTTGAACGGGAGTTCGGATCTCTTCGCACTCATATGCGTACGACGCCCACTCAGGGAGGTGGCGCGGGGTAGCGAAACCCCGAAGTAGGTCCGAACCCCACCCCCGCAACAACTAGCGTGCGTGCTCCGCGAACTGCCGACGGCCGATCCGGAGGGCGCACATGCCTACCGCATTCCCCCAGGGGACCCCGATGTCCCAGGAGGCTCCGAGGTCCCTGGAGACCCAGGGTTCCCCGGGGGCCGCCCCCGTACCCGCCTCCGCCAGGCGGCGGGAGCGCGAGGGCGGTCGGCACGGCCGGGCCTCCTTCCCCGAGTCGGCCGCCGACTCGGCGATACGGTCCCGGCTGGTCCGGCTCACCGCCGTGCCCTGCCTGCTCACCGCCGTGGTCTGCACCGCGGTCGCCGCCTTCGTCGTCCAGGCCGGCGGTGCCCGGGTCACCGGCCGTGAATGGGTGGTGCTGTCCGGCGGCCTCGCCGTGATCTGCGTCATCGTGCTGACCGCGAGCGCGGCCGCCAACTCCGAGGCCCGCGCCACGGTCACCCGCTACGCCCGGCTGCGCCAGGTCTGCGCCCGCAGCCAGTCCGACCTGTACGACCTGCTGGACCGGGTACGCCAGGGGGAGTGGCTCCAGCGCCGCGACCCCGAACCGGGCCTGGCACCCACCGGCGACACCCTCGACCTGCTCGCCCATGAAGTGTCCGCCGCGGGCCGGGCCGCCGAGTCCGCCGTCATCGACGCCGTCGCCATCGCCCGCAGCAACGCCAGCGGCAGCGAGCAGAAGGTCGAGGTCTTCGTGAACCTCGCCCGCCGGCTGCAGTCCCTGGTGCACCGCGAGATCGAGCTGCTGGACGAGCTGGAGAACCAGGTCGAGGACCCGGATCTGCTCAAGGGCCTGTTCCACGTCGACCACCTGGCGACCCGCATCCGCCGGCACGCCGAGAACCTCGCCGTCCTCGGCGGCGCCATCTCGCGCCGCCAGTGGAGCCGCCCGGTCTCCATGACCGAGGTGCTGCGCTCCTCGATCGCGGAGGTGGAGCAGTACCCGAGGATCAAGCTGGTGCCGCCGATCGAGGGCACCCTGCGCGGGCACGCCGTCGCCGACGTCATCCACTTGCTCGCCGAACTCGTCGAGAACGCCACGATCTACTCCGCCCCGCAGACCCCCGTCCTGCTGCGCGCCCAGCTCGTCACCGCCGGCCTCGCGGTCGAGGTCGAGGACCGCGGACTGGGGATGTCGGCGGACGAGCAGTCGCGGATGAACGCGCTGCTTGCCGACCCCGACCACATCGATGTCGCCGAGCTGTTGAGCGACGGCCGGATCGGACTCTTCGTGGTCTCCTCGCTCGCCCGCCGGCACGGCATCGTCGTCCGGCTGCAGAGCAACATCTACGGCGGGGTGCAGGCCGTGCTGATCGTGCCGCAGGGACTGCTCGGCGCGGACCCGGCCGACGAGGAGACGGGCGGCGCGGGCGCACCGCGCACCGGGTCCCCGGACACCGATCCGGCGCGCGAGCACGGGGCGTACGACAGCGGCTACGACCCCGACGACACCGGATACGGCCGCCCTGACCCCCACGACCGTGACGGCAACGGCCCCCGGACCGCGGCGATCCCCGCGCCCGCCGCCGCCCCCGACGACGTGCTCGGCACCCCGCAGCACGGCTACGACGACCGTACGGCCCCGGACCGGCACCCCGTCGGCGCCCAGGCCCTCGCCGACACCGATCCCGACACCGGCGCGTCCCGCCGTCGCCTGGTGCACGCCTCGGGCGACCACACCCCCGAAGCCACCGTGCCCGACGCGCCCGCCCCCGACAGGCACCGCCCCGAAGCCGCCAACGGCGCCCCCGCCGATCCCGGACCGGTCGTGCTGCCGCCCGCGCCGCCCGCCGCCGTGGACGACGGTGCCCGCCCCCGGCTGCCGCGGCGGCGCAAGCAGACGCACCTGGTCCCCGAGCTGCGCGGCGACCCGATCCTGCCGTCGACGGAGCGGCGTACCGGTCCCGAGCCCGAGCACGACCCCGGCCTGATGGCCGCCTTCCGGCGCGGCTTCAGCCTCGCCGACGACAGCTACGCCGGCCCCGTCGGCGACGACGGCAGCACCCCGGCACCCGGCGGCGCCACCAGCGGCCCGGCCGGCGATGACCCGCTCTACAACCATGACCACGACGCCCCGATGGCCCGCCCCCGAGGAGACGACCGCAACCATGGTGAGTGATGTGCGTGCGCAGGCGCATTCGCAGCTGCAGAGCAGCCAGCACACCGATCTGTCCTGGCTGCTGACCGGGCTCGTACAGCGCGTCCCGCACGCCCGCAGCGCGCTCCTGCTGTCCTCGGACGGCCTGGTCAAGGCCGCCCATGGCTTCGACCCGGACAGCGCCGACCACATGGCGGCCCTGTCCTCCGGCCTCTACTCGCTCGCCCGCAGCGCCGGAGCTCGCTTCGGCGAGGGCGACGACGTCCTCCAGGTCGTCGTCGAGCTGGAGTCCACGTTCCTGTTCGTCTCCACCGCCGGTTCGGGCGCCTGCCTGGCGGTGCTCGCCGGGCGCGAGGCCGATGTGGCGGTGCTGGGCTACGAGATGTCGATGCTGGTCAAGAGCGTCCGGCCGTATCTGTCGACCCCCGCGCGCCATCAGGCGTCCGCGGGCGGTCGTCGACCATGACCGTGCGTCGCCGGCGGCGGGGCCAGGAACCGTGGTACGACGATGCGGCGGGCCGGCTGGTCCGCCCGTACACCATCAGCAACGGCCGGACCCGCCCGACGGCGCACTTCGACCTGCTGACCATGGTGATGGCCACCGGCCGGCGCCCCGTGGCCGACCAGGGCCCCGAACACGCCCAGGTGCTGGGACTGTGCGGCGGGCCGGTCTCGGTCGCCGAGATCGCCGCCCACATACGGCTGCCCGCTGTGGTCACCAAAGTGCTCCTCGCCGACCTCGTCGACTGCGGGGCGCTCACCGCGCGGGCCCCCGCGGCCGTTTCCGCAGGGCCCGCGTCCCGTACCGACCGAGCCCTGCTGGAGGCGGTGCTGAATGGACTTCGCAAACGACTGTGACCCCCCGCAGGGGGACTGCTCGCCCGATCTCTTCCCGACCGCACTCAAGATCCTGGTCGCGGGCGGCTTCGGGGTCGGCAAGACGACCTTCGTCGGAGCGGTGAGCGAGATCGAGCCGCTCAGTACGGAGGAGCTGCTCACCCAGATCAGCGTCGGCACCGACGATCTGGCGGGCGTCGAGGACAAGAACACCACCACCGTGGCCATGGACTTCGGCCGGATCACGCTCAGTCCCGAGCACATCCTCTACCTCTTCGGGACGCCGGGGCAGCAGCGCTTCTGGTTCATGTGGGACGAGTTGTCCAACGGCGTGCTGGGCGCGGTCATCCTCGCCGACACCCGGCGCCTGGACCAGTGCTTCGCCGCCGTCGACTTCTTCGAGCGGCGCGGCATCCAGTTCATCGTCGCCGTCAACGAGTTCGACGGCTCGTACCACTACGAGCCGGAAGAGGTCCGCAACGCCATAGACCTCGACCCGGACACCCCCGTCGTGCTCTGCGACGCCCGGCAGTGCAGCTCGGCCACCCACGTCCTGGTCTCGCTCGTCCAGCATCTGCTCACCCCCGCCCTCGCCGCGACTCCGGAGCTGCCATGAACCACCCCGCCTCCCGCGTCCCGTACGTCTCCTACGACCCGACGCGCCATCTGCTGCTCACCCCTCAGGACGACGAGGCGCCGGCGCGGGTGGCCCGGCTGCGTGCCCTGGGCATCGGGGACTCCCCGCTGCCCGCGTTCGACGACTTCGCGCGCAAGCTCGCCCGGACCACCCGGGCGCCGTACTCGATGGTCAACTTCATCGACGAGCACCGGCAGTACTTCGCCGGTCTCTACACGCCCGCCCAGGACCGGGCCGTCGAGCTGGGCCCGGCGCCCGCCAGCGCCCAGCCCGGCCGGGTGATGGACCGTGACCACGGCTACTGCCCGCATGTCATCGTCCGCCGCAAGGCGCTGGTGCTGGAGGACGTCTGCGACTATCCGCGGTTCGCCGGCAACCCCGTCGTGGACGAGATCGGCATCCGCTCCTATCTGGGCGCGCCGCTGATCGACCGTACCGGCATGGCGCTGGGCACCGTGTGCGTCGTGGACCTCGAACCGCGGCCCTGGGGGCGGGAGGGGCTGGAGACCATCAAGTCGATGGCGGCGGAACTCGTCGAGCAGATCCACCGTATGGAGCAGGAGCAGAGCGGCGGCCGCTGACCCGCTCAGGGGACCGGGAGCGGACGGCCCGGGGCCGCGGCGTCGGCGGTGAGCCGGTGGCCGCGGCCCCGGCCTGGGGGCGACCGGTCACCTCAGGCGGGCGAACCAGGAGCGCTGCCGGGACGATCCGGTGCGCTGGCCCGGCACCGTGGCCTGGGCCTCCTCGCCCGGGGCCGGGTGCGCGGCGGTGTCCGCGGGGTGCTCCTCCTCCGGCCACTCCGACGGCTCCAGTCGCAGCAGATCCGCCAGGCGGGCGGACCACTCGCCCTTGGCTCGGCCCAGGGCGAGTTCGCCCAGGCGCAGCAGCTGGACGTCGGAGGTGCCGGCCGGCGCGAAGATGTGGTGGGCGTCGCGCAGAAAGCGCTCGACGGGCCGGTCGGTGAACAGCCCGCACGCGGCGTGGATGTCCATCGCGTCGCGCGCCGACTCCAGCGCCGACTCCACATTGACCAGCTTGGCGTTCATCAGCTCCGCGTCGCACGGCAGGCCCTGGTCCAGCAGGTGCACCGCGTGGTACGCGGACAGCCGGGCCAGCAGCAGCCGCGACTGGATCCGTCCGAGCTTGAGCTTGATGTTGCCCAGGTCGGCCAGCGGTTTGCCGTAGCGCTGCCGCTCCGCGCAGAACATCGTCGTCTCGTCCAGCACCGCCTGATGGATGCCCAGTGACACGGCGGTCAGGTTCGGCCGTCCGTACAGCACGCTGGAGGAGTAGGCGACGGACAGCCCGTCGCCCTCCCGGCCCAGCAGATTCGCCGCGGGCACCCGGCAGTTGTCGAAGACGAGCTCGCCGAAGCTGAAGCCGTGCAGGCCCATCGCGGGCCGCTGCGGCGCGACCCGGAAGCCGGGGGTGCCGGACTCGACGAGGAACGCCGACAGCCCTTTGGCGCCCTCGCCGGTGCGGACGACGACGCCGTGCAGATCGCCGACGTGGCTGTTGCCGACGTAGATCTTGCGGCCGTTGAGGACGTAGTCGTCGCCGTCCCGGACCGCGGTGCTCTCCATGCCCAGGACGTGGCCGCCGGACTGCGGTTCGGTGACGGCGATGGTGGGCAGGCAGTCGCCGGAGGCGATGGCCGGAAGCCAGGACTTCTTCTGCTCCTCGCTGCCGAAGTGGACGATCTTCGCGACGCCCAGCTGGGACGCCTGCACCATCGCGCCCATCGCTGCGCTGACCCGCGAGAGCTCCTCGATGATGATGGTCTTGGCGACATGCCCGGCGCCCATTCCGCCGTACGCGCGGTGTACGGTCGCGCCGATCCAGCCCTGACGGGCGATCAGGCGCGAAAGGTCATGGCAGACGGTACGGCTCGCCTCCATCTCCGCAATCCGGGGGCGGACCTCGCGCTCGGCGAAGTCCCGCACCCGCTGCCGGAGCGTTTCCTGTCGCTGGTCGGTGAAGTAGCGATGCAAGACGAGCCCTCCTCCGGATCTTCCCCGCGCTGGTCGCACCCCGCCTCGGGACGGCAACGGCGATGCCGTCTGCAGTGAACATTCCGGAACGTGATCTATCGCTTACCGCGTGCAATACCCGTTGGCATACCTACTGCGGCACGCGTAAAACATCAACTGGGTGCGTTTGGGTGCGGAGTTGAGGTGCGGGGCACGGGCGCACCACCCCCTGCGGAAGACGGCTGTGGCGCGGTTCCGGACCCAGCCCCCTGATCGCCGACCTGCCCGAGGTACGGGCGATATCCGCCGCCTCCAGCGCCGCACCGGAC
>NZ_JBSFYC010000125.1:0-13714 GCF_053595675.1 Streptomyces sp. NPDC002446
GTCCGGACGTAAAGCGAAGCAGTCCGGACACCCTGCCCCGGAGGACCGCCACCGGCACCCGAAAAGCCCCGCGCAGCGGCACCGCCCGCCGCAGGCGAACCAACAACAACCCCCACGGCGGGCCAGCCGAAAACGTGGGCAGCCAAGCCAAGCGCAGCGTCAGGCCCGCCGGAAGACGGCCACCGTGCGGCCAGGGACGGTGAAGGTGCCCGAGGAAGCGGCGTAGGCCGCAGTGGCGGTGGTGCGGTCGGCGCCATGGGCCTGGCGGGGATGCAGGGCGTAGGGCTCGCCGGCGAGGGCGGGAACGGTCTGGGCCTGCTGGTGGGGGGTGGCGTTGAAGACGACCACCAGGTCGGCGAGTCGCATGGTGAGCACGCCGGGGGTCTCGTCCTTCCCGGAGAGGGGGAAGGACAGCGCCGCCTGGACCGCCGCGGTGGTGGGCAGGCCGAAGGCCGGTTCGGTGGCGTGGATGCGGAGCAGGTCGCGGTAGGCGGCGGAGGCGCTGCGGATCGCGGCGCAGCCGGGGCGGAGCGCCGGGTCGGCCAGCAACGGCTTGGCGTAGGGCCACTTGTCCTTGTTGTCGGCGGCCGGGGGCAGCCCGCGGCCGAAGCCGTTGCCGTCGGCGCAGTTCCAGTGCAGGGCGT
This sequence comes from Streptomyces sp. NPDC002446, assembly GCF_053595675.1. Lineage (NCBI taxonomy): Bacteria > Bacillati > Actinomycetota > Actinomycetes > Kitasatosporales > Streptomycetaceae > Streptomyces > Streptomyces sp. NPDC002446. The sequence continues at coordinate 645 of NZ_JBSFYC010000125.1, forward strand.
TGAACCAGTCGCCGCTGTTGAAGGAGTTGCGGTCCAGGGACTTGGAGCGGAGGAGGTCCGAACCGGCCTGGGAGAGGGCGGGTCCTTGCGAAAGGGCTGCGGTGGCCAGTGCAAGGACTTGCAGACGGGCGCGGTCGGCGGCGCTGGTTCCTTGCGGAAGTTTGTAGGCCAGGGCGTCGTAGAGGGTTTCGTTGTCGTGGGCGTCGGCGTAGGCGAGGGCGTCGCCGGGGGCGGCCGCGTAGCCGGCCGGGGCGCCGTTGTAGTCGACGTCGGAGCCCTTGACGCGGCGGCCTGCGGTGTCGGTGAAGGTGTAGTCGGCGAGGTTGCCGGTGAGGCCGACCTTGATGAGGTCCTGGTAGTGGAGGAGACGGGACCGCTGGGCCGGTGTATCCCCGCTCCGCTTCGCTCCGCCTTTGCTCTGTGCTGAGCCTTCGGAAGCAAAGCTAGCGGGCGAGGAGTTGGGGTCGGTGTACAGGCCCGAGGCGAAGCCCTGGACGCGGGGGTCGGCGTCGAAGGGGCCGCCGCCGCGCACCGCGTCGCGGGCCCGGTCGCTGAAGGTGGCGATGCCGGTGCCGGCCATGTTCCGCTGGGTGGCCTGGACGAACCGGGCGTCGTCTGCCGCCTCGCCGAAGTTCCAGCCCTCGCCGTAGAGGACGATCCGCTTGCCGTCGACGCCGTCCTCGGCCGGCGTCAGCGCGTCCAGGGCCTTGCGGACGGCGAGGATGTTGGCCTTGGGGTGGTGGCCCATGAGGTCGAAGCGGAAGCCGTCGATCTTGTACTGCCTGGCCCAGGTGACGACGGAGTCGACGACGAGCTTGCCCATCATGGTGTGTTCCGGGGCGGTGCCGGAGCAGCAGGTGGAGGTGGCCACGCCGCCGTCGTCGAGCAGCCGCTGGTAGTAGCCCGGGACGATCCGGTCCAGGACGGAGTGCGGGTCCTGGCCGCTCGCGGCGGTGTGGTTGTAGACGACGTCCATGACGGTGCGCAGCCCGGCGCGGTTCAGCCCCTGCACCATGCGGCGGAATTCGACGGTGCGGGCGGTTCCCCGGGCGTCCGAGGCGTAGGCGCCCTCGGGGACGGTGTAGTGCAGGGGGTCGTAGCCCCAGTTGTAGGCGTCGCGGGCGGCGGTCTTGGCGAGGCACTCCTGCTGGCGGTCGGAGTCGGGGGCGTACGAGGCGAGGTCGCAGCCGGGAGGTGCCTGGTCGGCGGGCCGCTCGGGGACGGTCGCGGCGTCAAAGACCGGCAGCAAGTGAACGTAAGAAGTTCCAGCGGCTGCAAGGGATTTCAGATGGCGCATGCCGTCCGACCGCATGTCGGTGAAAGCGAGGTACCGGCCGGGGTGGCGGGAGGTGCGGTCCTCGACGGAGAAGTCCCGGACGTGGAGCTCCTGGATGCGGGCCCGGCGCAGCGGCACCGCGGCGGGCTTGGCCAGCCGTGCCCAGCCCCTGGGGGCGAGCTTCGGGTCGTCGAGGTCGACGACGAGGCTGCGGGCCGAATCGGCGGTCAGGGCGGTGGAGTAGGGGTCGGTGACCTTGTTGGTGACGGTCCTGCCGACCGTGGGCGCCCAGACGGTGACGAGGTAGCGGTAGGGCTTTCCGGCCCAGTCCCGCTGCCCCTGGACGCGCCAGACGCCGCTGCCGTCGTCGCGCCGCATCGGGACCGTGCGGCCGTCGAGTTCGAGGGCGACGGTGCGGGCGGTGGGCGCCCAGACGGAGAGGGTGGGGCGCCCGTGGCGGAAGACCGGTCCCAGCGCGGCGTGTTGGGCGCGGGCGCCGTAGAGGTCGTCCAGGACGCCGGGTATCTGCACGCCGGTCGTCACGCGCCGGCCGTCCGCCGTGCGCTGGGCGGCGACGAGCCGGTCGCGCAGGGCGGTGCGGGCGAGGTCCCGGTCGCGGGGGTCGACGGTGAAGGCCGGATACCCCGTCAGATGCGGATGGGTGGCGCGTTCGGCCGGGCTGAGCGTCCCGGGCGTCAGCCGGATACGCCCCTCCGCCGGGCCGCCGCCCTGTGCAGTGCCGAACTCCAGCTGGGCGTCGGCGCGTTCGGCGCCCTTCCAGACCACCGTCTCCCGGTCGATCCACTGTGCCAGGGCCTGGCCGGCGACGGGTGGGGACGCCTGGGCCTGCTGCTGCGGTGACGCGACGAGCAGGCCCGTCGCGCCGAGGGTCAGGGCGAGGGCGGCGGCCAGGCGCCGGGCGGCCCGGCGGGTGAGGAAGGACATGGCTCATGGTTCTAGCCGCACCGATTCCTTGTTGCAAGACCTTACGCAAGACATTGCAACGGTGTTACGTTCCCTCAGTAACGGTCCGGCCTGCCGGAGGTCCGCACCACAAGGGGCCCTACGCGCCCGGCCGGCCGGACCGGCACCATGGCTCGCCCGCCGCCCGTGCGCCCAGTTGGCGCATAGTCACCTATGCCTGCAAGACGGGCGAATCACCCCGGCATGTCCGGGGAATCTCCCCATCATGATCAACAGCCCCGAGAACCACACCGGCCGCACACCGCACCACGACGACGCGACCCGCACCTACTACGACACCGCCGACGTCGACGCCTTCTACGACGCCGTCTGGGGCGGCGAGGACATCCACATCGGCATCTACGCCGACGACCGCGAAGCGATCGCCGACGCCTCGCGCCGTACCGTCCGGCACGCCGCGGACAAGGCCGCCGACCTGCTCGGCCCGCACGCCACCGTCCTCGACCTCGGCTCCGGATACGGCGGTTCCGCCCGTGCGCTCGCCGAACGCTTCGGCTGCCGCGTCGTGGCCCTCGACCTCAGCGAGGAGCACAACCGGCGCCACCGCGCGGCCAACGCCCGACGCGGACTGGACGGCCTGATCGAGGTCGTCACCGGCACCCTGGGCGACCTGCCCTATGAGGCGGAGCGCTTCGACGCCGTATGGTCGCTGGAGGTGCTCTGCCATGTGGAGGACCGGGAGGGCGCGCTCCGGGAGGCCGTACGGGTGCTGAGACCGGGCGGTGCCCTCGTGTTCTCGGACATCATGGCCGCCGAGGAGACACCCGCCGAGTCCGTACGGCCCGCGTTCTCCCGCCTGGGCGTGCAGAGCCCGGCAACACCGTCCTTCTACCTGGAGCAGCTGTCCGGGCTCGGCCTTGAGGGCGTCGGCTTCGAGGACCGCACCGCGGACCTCGCCACCCACTACGCGCGCCTCGACGAGGAGGTCCACCGCCGCGCGGCCGAGCTGCGGGGCCTCATCAGCCCCGCCTACGTCGACGACCTGCTGGCCAACCTTCCTCTCTGGAGCGACATCACCCGCCGCGGCCTGCTGCGCTGGGGCCTCTTCCACGCCCGCCGCCCGGCCGGCTGACCCTGCCCGCGGGTCACTCCCGGGCGGCCGGCCCCGTGGAACCCCGGACGACCAGCTCCGGCTGGAAGATGAACTCCGTGCGCTGGGCCGGGGTCCGGCGGCCGCCCTGGGCGCGGTCGTGGATCTCCTCGATCAGGGCGCCCACCGCGGCGGTCGCCATCGCCTGTACCGGCTGGCGCACCGTGGTCAGCGGCGGGTCGGTGAAGGCGATCAGCTGGGAGTCGTCGAAGCCGACGACGGAGACCTGCCCCGGCACGTCCAGGCCCCGGCGGCGGGCCGCGCGTACGGCGCCCAGGGCCATCAGGTCGCTGCCGCAGACGATGCCGGTGCAGCCCTCGTCGAGGAGGGCCGCGGCCGCCGCGTCGCCGCCCTCGACGCTGAACAGGGTGTGCTGGACGAACCGTTCGGCCTGCCCCCTCGACAGGCCGAACGACTCGCCCAGTGCCGCCGCGAACCCCTCGGCCTTGCGGCGGGAGGGGACGTAGCGGACCGGGCCGACGGCCAGCCCGATCCGCTGGTGGCCCAGCTCGGCGAGGTGGCGTACCGCCATCCGGGCCGCCGCGCCGTCGTCGGGTGAGACGAACGGCGCGTCGATGTGCGGGTTGTAGCCGTTGATGAGGACGTACGGTACGCCCCGGGACGCGAGGCGGGCGTAGCGGGTGGGGTCGGCGCGGGTGTCGGCGTGCAGGCCGGAGAGGAAGACGATGCCGGTGACGCCGCGCTCCTCCAGCTGCTCGACGAGCTCGTCCTCGGTGGCTCCGCCCGGCATCTGGGTGCACAGGACCGGCGTATATCCGTGGCCGGCCAGGGACTGTTCGATGATCTGGGCGAAGGCCGGGAAGATCGGGTTGGTCAGCTCGGGGATGACCAGGCCGACCAGGCCCGCGCTGCGGCGGTGCAGCCGTAAGGGACGTTCGTAGCCGAGGACGTCGAGCGCGGCGAGCACCCGGCGCCGGGTGCTCGCCGCCACGCCCGCCTTGCCGTTCAGCACCCGGCTGACGGTCGCCTCGCTGACCTGCGCCTGGGCGGCGATGTCGGAGAGCCGGGGGGTGGCGTGGTCAGGGGACCGGGTCACTCCTCCCACCAGACGGTGGTGTCGGCGGGGAGGATGAAGTCGCCGTCGACCACGGGCAGTTGTCCCGAGGAGAGCAGCGGCCGGCCGGGGGCGGGCAGCCGGGCCGGGGACCCGGTCGTGTTGACCGTGCAGACCAGGCCGCCCGCGCGCCGGAAGGCCAGTACGCCGTCGGGCGCGTCCAGCCATGCGACCGCGTCGCCCGCGCCGAGGCCGGGGTGGCTGCGCCGGAGGGCGAGGGCGGTGCGGTAGAGCTCCAGGGTGGAGCTGGGGTCGCCGGTCTGGGCATCGACGGTGAGGGGGGCCCAGTCGGCGGGCTGGGGCAGCCAGCTGCCGCCGTCGCCGAAGCCGTACGGGGCCTCCTCCCCGCTCCAGGGCAGCGGCACCCGGCAGCCGTCGCGCAGGCCGTCCTGGCCGGTGGCGCGGAAGAACGAGGGGTCCTGGCGGGCCTCGTCGGGCAGGTCGGTGACCTCGGGCAGGCCGAGCTCCTCGCCCTGGTAGACGTATGCGGAGCCGGGCAGCGCCAGCATCAGCAGGGTCGCGGCGCGGGCGCGGTCCAGGCCGCCGCCGAGGCGGGTGCGGTGGCGGACGACGTCGTGGTTGGACAGCACCCAGGTCGTCGGGGCGCCGACGGGGCGCATGGCGTCGAGCGAGGAGTCGATCGCCTCGCGGAGCGCCCCGGCGTCCCAGCCGGTGCCCAGGTAGTGGAAGTTGAACGCCTGGTGGAGTTCGTCGGGCCGCAGATAGAGCGCGGTGCGCTCGGCGCTGGGGGTCCAGGCCTCGGCGACCCCTATCCGCTCGCCGGAGTACTCGTCGAGGACGGCGCGCCAGGAGCGGTAGACGTCGTGCACCCCGTCCTGGTCGAAGAACGGCAGGGACTGGGTGCCGAGGAGCTGCAGCTGCTCGGCGTGGCCCATGTCCGGCAGGCCGGGGGCCTTGACCAGGCCGTGCGCCACGTCCACCCGGAAGCCGTCGACGCCCAGGTCCAGCCAGAACCGCAGGATGGAGCGGAACTCGTCCTGGACGGCGGGGTGGTCCCAGTTGAAGTCGGGCTGTTCGGGGGCGAAGAGGTGGAGGTACCACTCGCCGTCGGGGACCCGGGTCCAGGCGGGTCCGCCGAAGAGGGACTCCCAGTCGTTGGGCGGCAGTTCGCCGTTCTCGCCGCGGCCCTTGCGGAAGTGGAAGCGCTCGCGGGCCGTGGAGCCGGGGCCCTCGGCCAGTCCGCGGCGGAACCATTCGTGCTGGTCGGAGCAGTGGTTGGGGACGAGGTCGACGATGATGCGCAGACCGAGGCGGTGGGCGTCGTCGATCACCGCCCTGGCGTCCGCGAGGGTGCCGAACATCGGGTCGACGGCGCGGTAGTCGGCGACGTCATACCCGGCGTCGGCCTGCGGGGAGGCGTAGAACGGGCTCAGCCAGACGGCGTCGACGCCCAGGTCGCGCAGGTACGGCAGCCGGCTGCGGACGCCCGCCAGGTCCCCCATGCCGTCGCCGTTGCCGTCGGCGAAGCTGCGCGGATAGACCTGGTAGATCACCGCGTCGCGCCACCAGCCGGTGGCAGCAGTAGCGTGGTCAGGAGTGACGTCGTGCTGTGGGGTCATGTCATCCCTTGGTGGTGCCGGCGGTCAGTCCGGCGACGAGGTGGCGCTGGGCGAAGGCGAAGACGAGCGCGGCCGGTACCGCGATGATCACGGCGGCGGCGGTCATCGAACCCCAGTCGTTGGTGTACTGGTTGACGAAGGTCTGCAGCCCGCCGGCGAGCGTCAGGTTCTCCTCGCCGGTCATGAAGGCCGAGGCGTAGGCGACCTCGGCCCAGGCGGTGACGAAGGTGTAGAAGCCGGTGACGGCGAGGCCGGGGCGGGCCAGCGGCAGGACGAGCCGCCAGAAGGTGCCGAACGGGTTGAGGCCGTCGACCCGTCCCGATTCGTCGATCTCCACCGGGATGGTGTCGAAGAAGCCCTTCATCATCCAGGCGCAGAACGGGACGGCGATGGTCAGGTAGGTGATGACGAGCCCCGCGGGCTGGTTGAGCAGGCCGAGGTTCGCCAGGAGGTTGTAGAGCGGCACGATCAGGACCGCCACCGGGAACATCTGGGTGATCAGCAGCAGCCACATCAGCGGGCGCATACCGGGGAAGCGGAAGCGGCTGACGGCGTAGCCGGTGGTGGCGGCGATGAAGACGCCGAGGACGGTGGTCAGCCCGACGATCACCACCGAGTTCCCGAACCAGGTCAGGAACGCGGTGTCGGCCAGTACGTGGGTGTAGTTGGCGAAGGTGAAGTGGGTGACGAGGCTGGTGGAGAAGGCGTCGTTGCGGGGCTTGAAGGACGTCACCAGCAGCCAGAGCGGCGGGAAGACGGCCACCACCGCGGCGAGGAGCAGGGCCGTGTGCAGGCCCACCGACGCCAGGGGGCTTCGTTTGTTGCGCATGCTCACCACACCTCTCCCTGCTTGCGCAGCGCCCGGCGGTAGACGACCGCGACGGCCGAGAGCAGGAGCAGGATCAGGACGCCCCAGGTCGCGGACTCGGAGAAGTTGCGGGGGCTGTCGACGAAGGAGAGCCGGTAGGCGTAGGTCACCAGGATTTCGGTGGCGTCTCCGGGGCCGCCCCGGGTGAGCAGGAAGATCACCGGGAACATGTTGAAGGTCCAGATGGCGGACAGCAGGATGACGGTGCTGCTGACGGCGCGCAGCCCCGGCAGGGTGATGTGGCAGAAGCGCTGCCAGGCGTTCGCACCGTCCATCTCCGCGGCCTCGTACAGCTGGCCCGGTATGGACTGCAGGCCGCCGAGCACGGCGACGAGCATGAAGGGCACGCCGAGCCAGACGTTGACGGCGATGACCGAGAGCTTGGCCCAGGTCGGGTCGTTGAGCCAGGGGACGGCGTCGATACCGCCGCCGGCCAGCAGCTTGTTGAGGATGCCGTGCTTCTCGTTGTAGAGCATCCGCCAGGTGAAGACGGAGATGAACGCGGGGACGGCCCAGGGCAGGATCAGCGCGAGGCGGTAGAAGGTGCGCCCGCGCAGCTTCCGGTTGAGCATGTTGGCCAGCGTGAGGCCGATCAGGAAGGTGACGGACACGCAGGCGACGGTCCACAGGACGGTCCAGCCGAGGCGGTCCCAGAAGACGCCGTCGGAGAGCACGGCCCGGTAGTTGTCCAGGCCGGTGAACTTGTAGGTGGCGGGGATGTGGTTGACGCCGATGTGCCGCTCGACGTTGGCCTCGTTGGCGTCGGTGAGCGAGAGGAAGACGCCGCGCACCAGCGGATAGCCGATGATCACCCCGATGACGAGTACCACCGGGGCGACCATCGTCCATGCGTACCAGTGGGTGCCGAGCGTCCGGCGCACCCGTACAGCGAAGGTCACTTGTAGTCCTTGAGCAGCTTCCGGTAGGCGTCGCCGGTCGCCTTGGCGGCCTGCTCGGGCGTGGCGGCGCCGGTGAGCACCTTGTTCATCTGGACCTTGATCGGCTCGAAGAGGGAGTTGCCCTCGGCGATCCAGGGGCGCTGGACGGCGCCGTCGACGGCCGGCTTGAAGAACTTGACCATTTCGTTCTTCTTGACGGCCGGTATGTCGTATACGGACTTGCGGGTCGGCAGCAGGCTGAGCCGCTCGGTGGTCTGCTGCTGGATCTTGGCCGAGCTCATGTACTTCACAAAGGCGTAAGAGGCCTGCAAGTTCTTGCTGCCGGCGTACACGGAGAGGTTCCAGCCGCCCTGCGGGGAGCCCTGGGCGCTGCTGCCGGCGGGTACGGGGGCGACGCCGAGGTTGCCCTTGTCCTTGAAGGCCTTGCCGGCGCGGGCGCCCTCGATGTCCCAGGGGCCGTCGATGGCCATCGCGACGGTGCCGTCCTTGAGGGCCTTGAGCTGGTTCTCCTGGCCGTCGGTGGCGTCGGTGACCGCGGCCTTGGAGTCGACCAGGTCCTTGAGGGTCTTGAAGGCCTTGACGCCGGCGCCGTCGTCGATCTCGACGACCTTGTCGCGGGCGTTGACCAGGTCGCCGCCCTCGCCGTAGAGGTACGGCAGGAACCAGTAGGGGTCGTCGCCGCGCAGGTAGAGGGCGGTGGCGCCGGTCTTGGCCTTGATCTTCTTGGCCGCGGTGGCCAGCTCGGCGAAGGTCTTGGGCACCCCGACACCGGCGTCCTTGAGGAGCTTCTTGTTGTAGAAGAGGCCGAGGGTGTCGATGACCTGGGGTGCGGCGTAGGTCTTGCCCTTGAACTTGGTGGAGCCGAGGGCCTGGGGGAGGTAGTCCTCGGCCTTGTCGAGGGCCGGGGTGCCGTCCAAGGGGGCGAGGTAGCCGAGGTTGGCGAAGTCCGCGGTCCAGGCGACCTCGGTGCGCATCACGTCGGGGGCTCCGGAGTTGCCGCCGGCCGCGTTCTTGAACTTGGCGTTGGCATCGCCGAACGGAACGCTCACATACTCGACATGGACCTTGGGGTGCTCCTTCTGAAAGCCTTCGGCAAGCTTGCGGTACGTCGCCTTCTCGGCGTCGTTGGAGGTGTCCCAGAAGGTGACGGTTCCGGACAGTTCACCCCCGCTGTTGCCGCCGTCGCCGTCGCCTCCGCCGCACGCCGATGCCGTCATTGCCAGGCCCGCTACCAGCGCGGTGACCGTTACGCCCCGTATGCCACGCCGCATGTGAACTCCTTAGGGAAATGCCTCAGATGGCGGTCAGGAACGTAACAGCGCTGCAAACAAATCGAAAGACCTTGCGGCAAATTGCTGCAAGATTACTGGAAGGGATTGCAGCGCAATGCCCGGAACGGGACCCTGGAGGGGCTCGTGGCACCGTCACCCGGCGCCCGCCCGAGCGTTGACTCCGTGAAGGCACCCCACACGCCTCTTGATCTCGACAGGGACGTCAGATGACCCAGGAGCTCACTTCCCCCAGCCCCGCCCCCCAGGTGCCCGGACCGGGCCGAGGTCCACAGTGGTGGCGAGACGCCGTCATCTACCAGGTCTACGTCCGCTCCTTCGCCGACAGCGACGGCGACGGCATCGGCGATCTGCGCGGGGTCCGCGAACGGCTGCCGTACCTCAGGGACCTGGGCGTGGACGCCGTCTGGCTCACGCCGTTCTACGCCTCGCCGCAGGCCGACGGCGGCTACGACGTCGCCGACTACCGCGCCGTCGACCCGCTCTTCGGCACCCTCCAGGACGCCGACGACCTGCTGCGCACCGCCCACGACCTGGGCCTGCGGGTGATCGTCGACATCGTCCCCAACCACACCTCCGACCGGCACCCGTGGTTCCAGGACCCCGAACTCGCCCGGCAGCGCTACCTCTTCCGCCCCGGCAAGGGCGCGAGCGGAGAACTCCCGCCCAACGACTGGGAGTCGGTCTTCGGCGGCCCGGCCTGGACCCGCACCGACCGCGGCGACTGGTACCTCCACCTCTTCGCCCCCGAACAGCCCGACCTGGACTGGGACAACCCGGATGTACAGGCCGAATTCGAGGCCATCATGCGCTTCTGGCTCGACCTCGGCGTGGACGGCTTCCGGGTCGATGTCGCCCACGGCATGATCAAGGCGCCCGGTCTGCCCGACATCGGCCACGGCCAGCAGGCCAAGCTCATCGGCAACCAGGTACTGCCGTTCTTCGACCAGGACGGGGTGCACGCCATCCACCGCACCTGGCGCCGGCTGCTGGACGGATACGGCGACGCCCACGGCAAGCAGGTGATCGGCGTCGCCGAGGCCTGGGCACCCACCCCCGAACGCCTGGCCCTGTACGTCCGCCCGGACGAACTGCACCAGGCCTTCAACTTCCAGTTCCTCAACACCCCCTGGCGGGCCGACGCGCTGCGCTCGGTCATCGACGCCTCGCTCGCCGCCACCGCCTCGGTCGGCGCCCCCACGACCTGGGTGCTGTCCAACCACGACGTCGTCCGGCACACCACCCGCCTCGGCGACAGCCTGGACCGCGCCCGCGCCGCCACCCTGCTGATGCTGGCGCTGCCCGGCTCCGCGTACCTCTACCAGGGCGAGGAACTGGGCCTGCCCGAGGTCACCGACCTGCCCGACGAGGCCCGCCAGGATCCGGCGTTCTTCCGCGGCCGGTCCTCCGGGACCAGCGGCCAGGACGGCTTCCGCGACGGCTGCCGGGTGCCGCTGCCCTGGAGCGGGGAGGAGGCCCCGTACGGCTTCGGCGACGGCGGCAGCTGGCTGCCCCAGCCCGCCGACTGGGCCCCCCTCACCGTCGACGCCCAGACCGGCGACCCCGCCTCCACCCTGGAGCTCTACCGCACCGCCCTCGCCCTCCGGCGCAGCCTGCCGGGCCTGGGCGACGGCCCGATGAGCTGGCAGCCGGCCCCCGACGGCGTCCTCGCCTTCACCCGGCCCGGTCTGCTCTGTACGGTCAACACCCTCCGTCACGACGTCGAACTGCCACCGCCCGGAACGCCGCTGCTCTCCAGCGCACCGGTGACCGTCAACGGCGCGTCGGCCGTGCTCCCCGGTGACAGCTCCACCTGGTGGGCAATCTGACAGCCGGACGGTAAGGTCCCCTTCATGACCGCCCGGCTGGCCGATATCGCAGCGCAGGCGGGTGTCAGCGAGGCCACCGTCAGCCGGGTTCTCAACGGGAAGCCCGGAGTCTCCGCCACCACCCGCCAGTCCGTGCTTGCCGCCCTCGACGTGCTGGGGTACGAACGCCCGGTACGGCTGCGGCAGCGCAGCGCGGGCCTGGTCGGGCTGATCACCCCGGAGCTGGAGAACCCGATCTTCCCGGCCTTCGCCCAGGTCATCGGGCAGGCACTGACCCGCCAGGGCTATACGCCGGTCCTCGCCACCCAGACGCCGGGCGGCTCCACGGAGGACGAGCTGACCGAGATGCTGGTCGACCGCGGGGTGGCCGGCATCATCTTCGTCTCCGGACTGCACGCCGACACCTCCGCCGACATGCAGCGCTACGAGCAGCTGCGCGGCCAGGGCGTCCCGTTCGTGCTCATCAACGGCTTCTCCGACAAGGTGCAGGCACCGTTCGTCTCCCCCGACGACCGGGCCGCGGTCGACCTGGCCGTCAGCCACCTCAGCGCGCTGGGCCACCGGCGGATCGGGCTGGCGCTCGGCCCCAAGCGCTTCGTGCCCGTCCAGCGCAAGATCGAGGGCTTTGTCCGCGCCATGCAGGAGCGGCTGCAGATCGGCCCGGCCGAGGCGGAGCCGTACATCCAGCACTCCCTCTACACCCTGGAGGGCGGGCAGGCCGCGGCGAGCGCGCTGATCGAACGGGGCGCCACCGCCATCGTCTGCGCCAGCGACATGATGGCGCTGGGCGCGATCCGGGCGGCCCGGCAGCGCGGGCTGGACGTACCGCGGGAGATCTCCGTGGTCGGCTTCGACGACTCCCCGCTCATCGCCTTCACCGACCCGCCGCTGACCACGATCCGGCAGCCGGTCACGGCCATGGGGCAGGCGGCGGTCCGCGCGCTCCTGGAGGAGGTCGGCGGCACCCCGGCGCCGCACAGCGAGTTCGTCTTCCACCCCGAGCTGGTGGTCCGCGGCTCGACCGCCTCGGCGCCCAGGACCACCCGGATCCCCAGGCCGCTGCGGGCCACCTGACCCGGGGACGTCCCCCAGAAGTACGAGGGTGCCGACTCCCTCTCAGGACCGATACAAACGATCGAATACCCGCCCAAAGGATGATCGGCGACACGCCCCTTTCTGGCAGACTGTCTGCCTATGGGTGAAGCGAATACGAGGACTCTGGACGGCCTGCCGACCACCCCGCCACCCACCGGGGAACGTCTGGACCGACCAGCGGACGAGGGCCGATTGCTCCGTCTGCGCTCCCCTCGCACACCCCGGCTCTGGTTCGAGATCCTGCTGATCGCGGTCAGCTACTGGACGTACTCGATGATCCGCAACGCGGTGCCGGAGCAGAAGGCGAAGGCCCTGAAGAACGCCGACTGGATCTGGCAGGCGGAGCACTCGCTGGGCATCGCCGTCGAGCACACCGTCAATCACGCGGTGGACTCGGTGACGTGGCTGATCGTGTCGATGAACTACTACTACGCGACGCTGCACTTCATCGTGACGATCGGCGTGCTGGTGTGGCTCTACCGCTGGCATCCCGGCCGCTATGCCGCGGCCCGGCTGGCGCTGTTCGCCACCACCGGCGTCGCCCTGGTCGGCTACTACTTCTACCCGCTGGCGCCGCCCCGGCTGATGCCGGACGGCGGCTTCATCGACACCCTGATCGACCACGGCACCTGGGGCTCGATGGCGTCCGGCAACCTCGCCTCGATGTCCAACCAGTACGCGGCGATGCCGTCGATGCACATCGGCTGGTCGCTGTGGTGCGGCATCGTCATCGCCCTGCTGGCCAAGCCGGTGTGGGCCAAGGCCCTGGGGCTGCTCTACCCCGCGACGACGCTGCTGGTCATCGTCTCCACCGCGAACCACTTCTGGCTGGACGCGGTGGGCGGCGTACTGTGCCTGGGCTTCGGGTTCGCGGTGGCGGGGGTGTGGTTCGGGGGGCTTCCGCATCGGCTCCCCCGGTGCGCTGCGCTTGGCTGATTCCCACATTCTCGGCTGGCCCGCCGTGGGGGTTGCTGTGGGTTCGCCTGCGGCGGGCGTTGCCGCTGCGCGGGGCTGTTCGGCTGCCGGTGACGGTCCTCCGGGGTAGGGGTGTGGGACTGCTTCGCTTTACGTCCCACACCCCTACC
>NZ_JBSFYC010000126.1:0-12673 GCF_053595675.1 Streptomyces sp. NPDC002446
AAACACTGCCCCGGAGGACCGTCACCGGCAGCCGAACAGCCCCGCGCAGCGGCACCGCCCGCCGCAGGCGAACCCACAGCAACCCCCACGGCGGGCCAGCCAAAACGTCGACCCAGGCAAAGCGCAGCGGATGGTCAGCGAACCACCCCCATCACCACCACGTCATGCCACTCGCCCTCCCAGAACAACGCTTCCCGCATCCGGCCCTCCACCTCGAAGCCGCACTTCTCGTAGGCGCGTTGGGCGCGCGGGTTGAAGGCGAAGACCTCCAGTTGGACGCGGTGCAGGCCGACGCGGTCGAAGGCGTAGTCCAGGAGCAGACGGGTCGCCTCGGTGCCGATGCCGCGGCCCGTGGCGTCCGCGGTGAGGGCGATGCGGAAGCTGCCGTGTGCGTTGTCCGGGTCGATCTGGCTCAGCGCGAGGTCGCCCAGGAAGGCACCGGTCTCCCGGTCTTCGATGGCCAGGTCGAGGCGGTCCGCGCGCTCCGCGGCCCCGGCGCACCAGGCCTGCAGCTCCGCCAGCGTCCAGTCGTGGTGGGTGCCGGTCAGCCGGCGGGTCTCGGCGTCCAGGAACGTGGCGTGGAAGTCGGCCGCATGCCGCTCGGCCAGCGGTGTCAGCCGTATCCGGGCGCCCGTGAGCACCGGTTTCTCGGAGAGTGCGGTGGCGTCGATCATGGGGGGATGATGGTGCGGCCGCGGGGCCTGCGGCAAGGGAATTGTCCGGCCGGGGGAGCGTCGGCCGGGGGAGGGGGCGGCGTGGAGCTGCGGCAGGTGCGGTACTTCGTCATGGTCGCGCGGGAGCTGCACTTCGGGCGGGCGGCGGAGCGGCTGCACATCGTCCAGTCGGCGGTGAGCCAGCAGATCCGGCGGCTGGAACGCGAGCTGCAGGCCGAGCTGTTCGACCGGTCGGCGCGCCAGGTGCGGCTGACGGCCGTCGGCGAGCGGTTCCTGCCCGAGGCCCGGGCCCTGCTGGCCGCCGAGGAGCGCGCCCGCGCCGTCGTCGCCGAACTGACCGCCGGCCGCGCCCGCACCCTGCGCCTGGGCACGAGCACCGGGCTGGGCGCCCATCTGGACCGGGTGCTCGACGCACTGGCCGGTCTTGCCCCGGAGGTCGGGGTGGAGCTGGTGTCCGCGCGGGCCCCGGAGCGGCTCGACCGGGTGGCGTCCGGCGAGCTGGACGCGGCGTTCCTGCGGGGTGAGCCGGACGGCGGCGGCCGCGACGGTCTGCGCTTCGTCCCGCTCTGGCAGGACCCGCTGGTCGCGGTCGTCCCGGCCCGCCACCGCCTCGCCACCGCCCCCGGCACCCTCGCGCTCGCCGACCTGGCGGCCGTCCCGCTGGTGCTGACCGAGCGGCGCAACAACCGTGCCCTGGTCGACCTGGTCGTCAACGCCTGCCACGACGCCGGCTTCGCCCCCGTACCCGGCCCCCGGTACGGCTCGCTCGACGACACCCTCACCGCGATCGGCGCCCCCGGCGGCCCGGCGGACGGCCTGTGGACCGTCGTCTACGCCGCGCACGCCGCCCGGCTGAGCACCCCCAGGGTCGCCTTCCTCCCGTTCCGCAACCCGGGCATGGAGCTGACGACGTACCTCGCGGCGCGTCGCGGCGACCCGCCCGCCGGCCTGGACCTGCTGCTGCGGGCCTGCGCGGAGCGGGACGACGGCTGACGTCGGTGCCCGTCGCGCGATCTCGATCGGTGATCGCTGTGTGCGCGATCCGCTTCTTGGTCGCGCGGCCCGTCCGCGATGGACTGAGGGCAGCCGGTCAAGCACCGGAAATCCTTATTCCACAAGGAAGTTCAGCCATGCCGATCGTCACCGTCCAGCAGGGTCCGCGCAGCGTCGAGCTCAAGCGGGAGCTGGTCAAGCAGATCACCGATGCGTTCGTGGACGCGTACAAGATCCCCGCCGAGACCGTGCAGGTGTGGATCCAGGAGGTGCCCACCGACAGCTGGGGCGCGGCGGGCACGCTGACCGCCGACAAGTAGGCGACGCGCAGGGGCCGGCCCGTACGGGGGCGGGCCGGCCCCGCGGGGCGCCTACGGGAGCAGCCCGGCCCGCCGTGCCGCGATCACCGCCTGCAGGCGGGTGTGCGCCCCCAACTTCCGCATCGACGACCGCAGATAGCTCTTCACCGTCTCCGGCCGCAGCCCCAGCCGCTCCGCCACCGCCGCGTTCGTCGCCCCCGACGCCACACACGCCAGTACGTCCACCTCACGGGGCGACAGCACCGGGCCCGGTCCGCGGCGCGGCCCCGACGACGCCGCCGCGAGCCGGCCGCAGGCCGCCAGCATCTCCTGCCGCAGCTGCGGATCGTCCACCCGCTGCGCCAGCGCCCGCAGCTCACCGTGCGCCTCGCGGACCTCCTCCCACATCGCCGGGTCGGCGGCGGTCGGCTGCCGGGCCACCGACAGCAGCCGCGCCGCCTCGTCCTGCACCAGCAGCGCCTGTTCCAGCTCCCGCGCCGCCTCCATCGCGGCCGACAGCGGCCGGTCGCCGAGCCGCACCGGTCGGCGCAGCGCGCCGTAGAGCACCCCGCGCACCCGCCGCCGTACGATCACCGGCACCGCGAGTACCGAGCGCAGCCCCTCGGCCGCCACCGCCGCGTCGTACTCATGGCTGATCACCGACGAGACGCGGTAGTCGGTCACCGCGAACGGGCGGGAGCGCGCCACTGCCTTGCCGCCCAGCCCGTTGCCCTGGAGGACGTCCAGCCCGCGCAGCACCGTGGTCTCGGTCCCCGACAGCTCCTTGATGCGGTACCGCCCCGTACCGGCCAGCAGACCGCCGAACGCCACCGGCAGGCCGCTGGCCCGTCGCAGTCGCGACAGCGCCGCTCGTACCTGCGCCGCATCGTCCGGCGAACCGTCCGCCACCGACCCGAGCTGCACGCCGAAACCTCCGCTTCCCCCCATTCGGGGGTGGTGAGACCTGCGCCCCTGATTACACGATGGCAGGTAGCGGTGCGGCAATGAGGAGGACATATGACGGACACGGAAACCGGTGCGACGGGCCGCGCACCGGCCGCCACCGAGGAGTTCCGGGCGGCGCGGGACCTGCTGCTGAAGCACCGGGAGGACTACGAAGCGGCCCGCGCCGCCTTCCGCTGGCCCCGCCCCGAACACTTCAACTGGGCACTGGACTGGTTCGACGCCATCGCTCGCGGCAACGACCGCACCGCGCTGCACATCGTCGAGGAGGACGGCAGCGAGCTGCGGCTGACCTTCGACGAACTGCGCCGCCGCTCCGACCAGGCCGCCAACTGGCTGTCCGCCAAAGGGGTACGGGCCGGCCACCGCATCGTCGTGATGCTCGGCAACCAGGTCGAGCTGTGGGAGACCGCGCTCGCCGCGATGAAGCTGCGCGCCGTCGTCATCCCCGCCACACCGCTGCTCGGCCCGGCCGACCTCGCCGACCGGATCGACCGCGGCCGGGCCCGGCACGTCGTCGTGCGCGCCGCCGACACCGACAAGTTCGCCCGGGTACCGGGGGACTACACCCGGATCGCGGTCGGCGGCGCGCCGGACGGCTGGCTGCCGTACGAGGAGGCCTACGGCGGCCCCGACACGTTCCTGCCGGACACCGCCACCCGGGCCGACGACCCGCTGATGCTCTACTTCACCTCCGGCACCACCGCACGCCCCAAACTCGTCGAGCACACCCACGCGTCCTATCCGATCGGCCACCTGGCGACCATGTACTGGATCGGTCTGCGCCCCGGGGACGTCCATCTGAACATCTCCTCGCCCGGATGGGCCAAGCACGCCTGGTCCAACCTCTTCGCGCCGTGGAACGCCGAGGCCACCGTCTTCATCCACAACTACACCCGCTTCGACGCGGCCCGGCTGATGGCCGAGATGGACCGCGCCCAGGTCACCAGCTTCTGCGCCCCGCCCACCGTCTGGCGGATGCTCATCCAGGCCGATCTCAGCGCGCTCCGCCGGCCCCCGCGGGAGATCGTCGCGGCCGGCGAGCCGCTCAACCCGGAGATCATCGAGCAGGTACGGAAGTCCTGGGGCGTCACCATCCGGGACGGCTTCGGCCAGACCGAGACCGCCGTCCAAGTGGCCAACACCCCTGGCCAGAGCGTCAAACCGGGCTCCATGGGACGCCCCACACCCGGCTTCGACGTGGTCCTGCTCGACCCCGTCACCGGCGCCCCGGCCGAGGAGGGCGAGATCGCCCTCGACCTGCGCGCACAGCCCGTCGGCCTGATGACCGGCTACCACGGGGACCCGGCGCGCACCGCGGAGGCGATGGCCGGCGGCTACTACCGCACCGGCGACATCGGGGTCCGCGACCGCGACGGCCGGATCACCTATGTGGGGCGCGCCGACGACGTCTTCAAGGCCTCCGACTACAAGATCTCGCCGTTCGAGCTGGAGAGCGCCCTGCTGGAGCACGAGGCGGTGGCCGAGGCCGCCGTGGTGCCGGCGCCCGACCCGCTGCGGCTGGCCGTGCCCAAGGCGTACGTCGTGCTGGCGGCCGGGTGGTCGGCAGGTCCGGAGACCGCCAGGCTGCTCTTCGCGCACTCCCGTGACGTACTGGCCCCCTACAAGCGCATCAGGCGGCTGGAGTTCGCCGACCTGCCGAAGACCGTCTCCGGCAAGATCCGCCGTATCGAACTGCGCGAACGCACCGCGCAGGGCGACGGCGGAGCCGAGTACTGGGAGGAGAACCACCGATGAGCCCCTCGCACCAGGAGCTGTCGTACGCCAGCGGGGCCGCCGGCAGGCCGCTGCTCGGACACACCATCGGGGCCGACCTGGCCCGTACCATCGCGCGCTTCGGCGACCGTGAGGCGCTGGTCGAGGTGGCGAGCGGCCGCCGCTGGACCTACACCGAACTGGGCCGCGCCATCGACGAAGTGGCCCTCGGCCTGCTCGCCAAGGGGGTCGGCAAGGGCGACCGGGTGGGCATCTGGGCGCCCAACTGCGCCGAATGGGTCCTCGTCCAGTACGCCACCGCCAAGATCGGCGCGATCCTCGTCAACGTCAACCCGGCTTACCGGGTGCACGAGTTGGCGTACGTCCTCCAACAGGCCGGCATCACCGTCCTGGTCTCCGCGGTCCACCACAAGACCAGCGACTACCGGCGGATGATCGAGCAGGTGCGCGCCGAGAGCCCGGCGCTGCGCGACGTGGTCTACCTCGGCGACCCGACCTGGGGCGGACTGCTGGCCGCCGGCGCGTCCGTGCCGCACACCCGGCTCGCCGAGTGCGAACGTGCCCTGACCGCCGACGACCCGGTCAACATCCAGTACACCTCGGGCACCACGGGCTTCCCCAAGGGCGCCACTCTCTCGCACCACAACATCCTCAACAACGGCTACTGGGTCGGCGAGACCATCGCCTACACCGAGCACGACCGGGTGTGTCTGCCGGTGCCCTTCTACCACTGCTTCGGCATGGTCATGGGCAATCTCGGCGCCACCTCGCACGGCGCCTGCATCGTCATCCCGGCCCCCGCGTTCGACGCCGCCGCCACGCTGCAGGCCGTCCAGGACGAGAGCTGTACGTCCCTCTACGGCGTCCCCACCATGTTCATCGCCGAACTCAACCACCCCGACTTCGCCACCTACGATCTGTCCTCCCTGCGTACCGGCATCATGGCGGGCTCCCCGTGCCCCGAAGAGGTCATGAAGCGGGTGGTCGCCGAGATGCACATGGCCGAGGTCTCCATCTGCTACGGCATGACCGAGACCTCCCCGGTCTCCACCCAGACGCGCCGTGACGACGACCTGGAGCACCGGACCGCGACCGTCGGCCGGGTGCTGCCGCACATCGAGGTCAAGGTCGTCGATCCGGCGAGCGGGGTGACCGTGCCCCGCGGTACGCCGGGCGAGCTGTGCACCCGCGGCTACAGCGTGATGCTCGGCTACTGGGAGGACGCCGAGCGCACCGCCGAGGTCATCGACGCCGCCCGCTGGATGCACACCGGCGACCTCGCGGTGATGAACGACGACGGCTATGTCCGGATCGTCGGCCGCATCAAGGACATGATCATCCGGGGTGGCGAGAACGTCTATCCGCGCGAGATCGAGGAGTTCCTCTATTCCCATCCCAAGATCGCCGACGTCCAGGTCGTCGGCGTCCCCGACGACAAGTACGGCGAGGAGATCGCCGCCTGCGTCATCCTCCGCGACCCCGAAGACCCCCTCACCCGCGATGAGTTGGCCCGCTACTGCCGCTCCCGGCTCGCCCACTACAAGGTGCCGCGCTACCTGGAGATCCTCGACGCGTTCCCGATGACCGTCAGCGGCAAGGTGCGCAAGGTCGAGCTGCGCGAGCGGCTGGCCGAGGAGCTGGGGCGGGTACCGCGGTGAGGCGGGGGCGGCGGGCTCGATTGTCAGACCCACCAGGCAGGATGAAGGGGTGAGGGAACGGCGGGCAGGAGCCGCCGGGCACGTACCACGGGGAAACGGGGACGGGACGATGACGGAGAGTGTCGCGGAGCTGGCGGGGCGGCTCAGGGCTGCGGACGCCGGTGGCTGGACGCCGGAAGGGGCACGGGCGCTGGTCGCCGGGCTCGGCTGGACCTGGAAGGACTCCGGCGCGGGGCCGGTCATCGGTACGGGGCGCGCCGCGGGCGACGCCCGGCTGCGCCCGGTCGGCTCGGTCGAGGAGCGCTACGCCTATGGCGAGAGCTATCTCGAACTCGCCGTGCCGGTAGGGCCGGTCGAGCCGGACGCGGCGAGTCAGGCGGCCGCCTTCCGCGCGGTGCGGGACGAGCTGACCAGGGTGCTCGGCGAGGCGTCGATCATGGGCGCGTACGGCGACCTGGGGCCGTTCTACGACTCGGGGCCGCTGTGGGGCACCCCGTTCCTGCGCTGGCGCGACCAGCCCAACACGCTCGAACTGCGCGCCGGGAAGGCAGGACCCGAGCTGATTCTGCAGCCCACCGACCCGGTGGAGAACTGGTTCTGGCGTCAGGGCGTCGGCGAGGAGCACTCCATCTCCGGCTTCTTCGGCAGCCGCAACGACCCGGCCAACGCGGGCCTGGGTTTTCCCGGCGGCTGGTACGCGAAGAGCTGGGAGACGGTGACCCGGGCGCTCGCCGACTTCCTGGACACGCTGCCGGCCGAGACGACCGCCCTCGGTACGTCCCTGTCCATGCCGGTCTACGGCCGGCTGGCCGAGGGCGGCGCCCCGATCCTCTTCGACATCACCTGCCGCGACCGGCTCTCGCTCGGCTGCTTCGCACCGGACACCGCCGATCCGGCCGCCCTGGGCTGGGGCACCGTCACCGAGCATCCCGGGACCGGGCCGGTGTGGCCCGACGACGAGGACCCGCGGTGGCGCATCGACGCCGGCGGCCCCGGTGAGCCGAAGGGCCGGGCGCTGGCCGAGACGCTGGTGGCCACCGCACGGGCCGTGGGGGTGCGTACGCCCGCCGACCTGATAGTCGGCGGCGAGGCCACGTACATGGGCGCGTACCACGTCACGTTCTACGGCCTCGGACTGCGGACCGGCTGACGGCTCCCCGCTGCGCGCCGCCGCTCAGCGCTGCCGCTCGCCCGGCCAGTCGAGCCTCAGCCGCTGGGCGCGCGGCAGTGAGGCCACCACGAGGTCGTACGAGTCCTCGATCATGTCGAGGACCAACCGGTCGGGAAGGGCGCCCTCAAGGGAGACCGTGTTCCAGTGCCGCTTGTTGAGGTGGTACCCCGGCACCACCTCCGGGTGGGCCGCGCGCAGCCGTTCGGCGAGCTCGGGGTCGCACTTGAGGCTCACGGTCAGCGGCTCGTCGGTCAGCGTCGTCAGCGCGAAGATCTTGCCGCCGACCTTGAAGGTCGACACGTCCGGGTGCCGCGGGAAGGGGAATTCCTCGGTCGCGCCCTGGAAGTCCAGGCAGACGGACCGGAGGGCGTTCGCGTTGATCATCTCGCCATTATGTCCGGCACCGCGGCCACCTGATCGGCCGTCAGGTGACGGCGGGGCGGCGCATGCACACCCGTGGCCAGCGATCAAGGCCGAGCGCCGCCTCCTGTGCGCGAATGGCCCGCAGGCCGGGCGTGAGTTCGGCGTCGGCGAGCCGTCGAAAGCCCAGGCGCTCGTAGTACGGCGCGTTCCACGGCACCTCGGTGAACGTGGTCAGCGTCAGCGCGGGCAGCCCGCCGTCCAGTTCGGCACGGTCGATGAGCGCCCGCCCGATGCCGCGGCGCGCCTGGTCCGGGTGGACCGACACCTGCTCGATATGGGTGCAGCCGTCGACCGGCTCGCGGAGCAGATAGCCGACCGGCCGGCCGTCCTCGTACGCGGCCAGCATCCGTCCGGCGCGCTGGAACTGCGCCAGCCGCGCCGGCGACGGCGGCTCGTCGTCCGCGACGGCGGCCATGCCCAGCGCCCGGAACGGCTCCCCGGCGGCGCGCTCGATGGCGCGCAGTACGGGCAGTTCGTCGAGGGTCGGTATCCCGATGATCACGGGGTCAGTGTCGCCGGTTCCGTCCGGCACGGCGACCGTTTTTGCCGGCCGGCCCGTCAGCCGCGAG
Organism: Streptomyces sp. NPDC002446; assembly: GCF_053595675.1. Classification (NCBI taxonomy): domain Bacteria; kingdom Bacillati; phylum Actinomycetota; class Actinomycetes; order Kitasatosporales; family Streptomycetaceae; genus Streptomyces; species Streptomyces sp. NPDC002446. The sequence continues at coordinate 8,488 of NZ_JBSFYC010000126.1, forward strand.
GGCCGCGGACGGCCGTCTCACCGTCCTGCCGCGCCGTATTTGATCAGCTCGTCGGCCGGATCGTTGACCGGCTGCGGGGTGCCGGTGAGGTCCATGACGAACAGCGGGATGTGCAGATCGTCGGCGCGGGCCCGGGCGTCGCGGGCGTAGCCGGCGAGGGAGAAGAAGACCGCGATGGCCGAGTCGTTGAGGCCGTTGAGCCAGACGCACTCGATCTCGCGCAGTTCGGTGGAGCGGGTGGAGGGGTCGACCTGGGCGACGACGCCGGTGCCGCGCAGGTCCACGCCGGAGGCGGTGCGCTCCTGGGTACGGGCGACATCGGTGTAGCCCAGCCACTTCAGATACTGCTCGGCGGCGGTGACACAGTCGCGGGCCGTACGGATCGTGACCGGCCGGAAGGCGGGCCGCAGGATGGCGCGCGGGGTGTCGGTGTCGGTGGCGGACGCCGGCGCGGGCCTGGCCGCGGCCCTGCCGTGCGAGGGGAAGTTCGGCGGCGGCAGGGCGGGCGCCGGGACCACGGGGACCCGGACGACCGTGCCGCAGGCACAGCCGGACTCCGGCGCCGGCCACTCGTCCTGCCGCCCGCAGACCTCGCAGCGCACCTCCACCCAGGAGGCCTGCCAGGTGCGGTGCAATATCTCGACGGGCACCCCGCCGCGCAGCACGGGCATGGTCAGCGGGGCACCGCACGCGCACGGGAAGGTGGGCGGGGTGAACGCGTTCTCGCGGCGGCACGAGGGGCACCGCACCGGCACGCTGTCGGCCATGGTCGGCTCCTGGCGGGTTGGGGCAGCAGACAGGCCGATCCTGCCGCTGTCCCCATCGTCTCTCCAAAGTCGGCCGCCGGGGGCCGAATTCCGGTCAGTGCCCCAGGGGTCTCAGGGGGAACGGAGGGGGAGCGACGGCGCACGCGGGGCGCACAGCGGGCGCACGACGGTGCCCTCCAGCCGCCCGGGGGCGGGCACCGTTCCCTGCGACGCACAGGGCCCGGAATCCGTGACCGTACGGATTCCGGGCCCTGTGCCGTGGTTCCCGTCCGACAGCGCGAGATAGGGCGCGACAGGACATCGCACCGTCGGACGGAGTCTGTGGGGGTGGGAGGGAGGGGGCAGGCGGGCTCCGCGGCGGGGGAGGCGGCTCGCCCTTCCCTATCGGGCGAGCACTGCCACCGCACTGGAATCTCCCCGCGAACCGCGGAGCTCGCACTGCCTCTCCGTACCGGCCGACCACCCCTCAACGGGCCGGCCGGTACGGATGCGCAAGGGAACTGACCTCCCGTCAGCCCTCGCGCAGCTCGTTCGCTGCGATACCGGAAGCGATGCCGGTCGGCGCAGCTCAGTCCTCGCGCAGCTCGCGGACCTTGGCCTCGACGCGCTTGCCGTAGTCCGGGTCGGCGGCGTGGAAGTGCGCGAGGTTCTTCTCGATCACATCGTCGCGGCTGACCTGGGAGAGTCCGCCGGCGATGTTGTTGACCAGACGGTTCTTCTCGTCCTCCGACATCAGGCGGTAGAGCTCACCGGCCTGGAAGAAGTCGTCGTCCTTGGTGTGCGCCGGGGCCTCGTGGGTGCCGGTGTAGCCGGAGAGGGCGAGCGGGGCGGAGAGCGCCTCGTTCGTCTGCACCGGGCCGCCGTAGGAGTTCGGCTCGTAGTTCTTGGCGTGCCGGTCGTAGCCGTTGGTCGCCATGAAGCCGTCCCGGCCGTAGTTGTCGGCCTTGGTCGCCTTGGGGGCGTTCACCGGCAGCTGGGTGTGGTTGACGCCCAGGCGGTAGCGGTGCGCGTCGGCGTAGGCGAACAGCCGGCCCTGGAGCATCTTGTCCGGGGACGGGCCGATGCCGGGCACGAAGTTGTTCGGCGAGAAGGCCGACTGCTCCACCTCGGCGAAGACGTTGTCGGGGTTGCGGTCCAGGACCAGGCGGCCGACCCGCTGCAGCGGGTAGTCCGCGTGCGGCCACACCTTCGTCAGGTCGAACGGGTTGAAGCGGTAGTCGGCCGCCTCGGCCGCCGGCATGACCTGCACGTACAGGGTCCAGGAGGGGTACACGCCCCGCTCGATGGACTGCAGCAGGTCGGTCTGGTGGCTGTTGGGGTCCTTGCCCGCCAGCTCGGCGCCCTGCTCGCTGCTCAGGCAGCGGATGCCCTGGTTCGTCTTGAAGTGGTACTTGACGAAGAAGGCCTCGCCCTGGGCGTTCGTCCACTGGTAGGTGTGCGAACCGTAGCCGTTCATGTGGCGGTAGGAGGCCGGGATGCCGCGGTCGCCCATGAGCCAGGTGATCTGGTGGGTGGCCTCGGGGGCGTGCGCCCAGAAGTCCCAGACGTTGTCCGGCTCCTGCTTGCCCGTGAAGGGGTCGCGCTTCTGCGAGTGGATGAAGTCGGGGAACTTGATCGGGTCCTTGATGAAGAACACCGGGGTGTTGTTGCCGACGAGGTCGTAGTTGCCCTCTTCGGTGTAGAACTTCAGGGCGAAGCCGCGCGGGTCGCGGGCCGCGTCCGGGCCGCCGAGGTTGTCGGCGACGGTCGAGAAGCGGATGAACGTCTCGGTCCGCTTGCCGACCGTGCTCAGGAAGTCGGCACGGGTGAAGCCGGTGACGTCATCGGTCACCTCGAAGTAGCCGTATGCGCCCGAGCCGCGGGCGTGCACGACACGCTCCGGGATGCGCTCGCGGTTGAAGCGCGCGAGCTTCTCCAGCAGGTGCTGGTCCTGGAGGATGATCGGGCCGCCGACGCCGGCGGTTGCAGAGTTCTGGTTGTCGGCGACCGGGGCGCCGGACTCGGTCGTCAGCGTGGGCTTCGACATGGTGACCTTCCGTACGAGAGCGCGGAAGTTGACTTCCGCATGTCGGAGCGTAGGAAGTGCTCCGACCAAACGTCAACACTTTGTTGAAACAAACCTGGGCGGTGTTCGGCTGGGTGTTCCGGGCGGCGGCCACGCCTGGGCGCGACAGGACAGGTGTCAGCGCAGCCACCGCCCGGAAGAGGGTGGGAAGCCCCGGGCTCCCTCTAGGCGACCCGGACCTCCATGAGGACCGGTCGCCGTGTGGAGACGGCTTCCTTGCGGGCCCACTCGGCCGCCGAGCGGAGCTCCGCCGGATCGAGGACGTCACGGCCCGCGCAGCCGTACGCCTCGACGAGCTTCACGTGGTCCGTGCGGTCCGCGTCGTGGTCGAGAGGGGTGAGCATGATCAGTACGAAGGGCACCTCGTGCCGGGCCGCGGCCGCCAGCTCCTCGGCCGTGTGCCCGAAGCCCTGGCCGTCGATGACCGCCACGACCTCCGCGTCCCGCTCGCCCCGGGAGTCCAGCGCCGTGCGCACGCCGATCGCGGCGGGGACCTCCCAGCCGGGCGGGCCGTTGCGGGCGTAGCCGCCGGCCGCGCCGCTGACGACATGGGCGTCCGGTCCGAAGAGACCGCCGAGCTCCGCCAGGACCCCGGACGCCAGGACCCCGGACGCCGGGCCGCCGAAGCCGGTTCGGTCCGCCGGGACGGGCGGCCGCGGCGCGGCACCGCGTCCGGACCCGGCCCGCGGGCCCGTCCCGGTGGTGTGCTCGGCGTCGTACGCGATCTCCGCCGCGGCCAGATCGGCCGGGACATCGATCAGGACCGGTCCGGGACGGCCCTCCCGCGCGATCCGGAACGCCTCGCGAAAGGCACCCGGAATCCGCGCCGGATCCTCGATCCGCTCGGCGCGCTTGGTCACCGGACCGGCCAGCCGGACGAGATCCGGCGGCCGGTAGGCGTCATGGCGCAGCGGACCGGCACCCCGGCGCGGGCCGGCCGTCTCCCGGCCGGCGATGCAGACCAGGGGGACGGCGTCCTGCTGCGCCGCGTACAGCCCGGTGATCAGCCGCGACGCCCCCGGACCCGCGGCCACCGCGGCGACGCCGGCCCGCCCGCTCGTGCGGCTCCAGCCGTACGCCATATGTGCGGCTGCCTCTTCGCGGCGCACCGGCAGGCACCCGATACCGCCGGCCTCCTCCATCGCGGTGTACAGCGGGAGGAGGGCGGCACCGGGGCAGCCGAAGGCGATGTCGACGCCCTCGTCCTTCATGATCTGGACGGCCGCCCGTATGGCGGGGATCCGCTGCGCCGCCATGGACTCAGCTTTCGGTGGTGTGTCCGGAGAGGCGTTCGACGCCGCGCAGGAGGGCGGAGTGGTCCAGGCCGCCGTCGCCCTGGGCGCGCAGGGAGGCG
>NZ_JBSFYC010000127.1:0-12542 GCF_053595675.1 Streptomyces sp. NPDC002446
GCGGCCAAGGACCACGACGTCCTGATGATCGACGAGGCACTGGCCACCGGCGACCGCAGCTTCCAGAAGCGCTCCGAGGCCCGCATCCGCGAACTCCGCAAGGAAGCCGGCACCGTCTTCCTCGTCAGCCACAACAACAAGTCCATCCGCGACACCTGCGACCGTGTCCTGTGGCTGGAACGCGGCGAGTTGCTGATGGACGGGCCGACCGACGAGGTCATCAAGGCCTACGAGAAGGAGTCGGGCAAGTAGTCCCACTCACACCGGAAGGCCTCCGCGAGTCCGCCGCGCGGGGGCCTTCGAACGGTTGGGGGATGGTCAACTGCAGCGGGGCCGGGAACGGTTCGGGGCGCGGCCGGCGTTGACCGGATGGCTGTCTCGGGGTTCGGACCCGCTCGGACGTGGGCGAGAGGTACGGCGTAAGCTGTACGGGTATCGAACAGTACAAGTGGTATATGTCGGGCATAGCTCACCCAAGAGGGCGATGAGGGCTCGATCGGGGCGCGTCGCCAGCTGCGGCGTGTCCGAAATAGGATGTTTTAGCTTGGCGGTGTAGAACGGGAGACGTGACGGCAATGGCTACTGGTTCGCTCCGGCACCGAAATGCGCCGGGCAGCCCCCGGTGAGCCGAGACACCGAGCGGGCGCGTCGCGCCTTCCCCCGAAGGGCGGCGGCGGGTGACGGGCGGGACCACACGCGCACCGTGCTCGATCAGGCCGCACACGAGAACTTCCCGGTCGCGCCGTTCTTCCTGCCCCGCGTCTGGCGGGCCGACCTGATGGCCGTCTACGGCTTCGCCCGGCTCGTCGACGACATCGGTGACGGTGATCTCGCGCCCGGCGGCGGCGATGCCGTACTCCTGGGGCTCGACCGCGCCCAGTACGACGACAGGCCCGCGCTGCTGGACGCCCTCGAAGCGGACCTGCACCGCGTCTTCAGCGACCGCGCCCCCGGCCCCAAGCATCCGCTGATGCGCCGCCTCGGTCCGACCGTGCGCCGCTGTGAGCTGACCCCCGGGCCCTTCCTCGGCCTGATCGAGGCCAACCGCCAGGACCAGCGGGTGAGCCGCTACGCCACCTACGACGACCTGGTCGCCTACTGCGAGCTGTCCGCCAACCCCGTCGGCCGGCTCGTCCTCGGCGTCACCGGCACGTCGAGCCCCGAGCGGATCCGCCGCTCCGACGCGGTGTGCACCGCTCTGCAGATCGTCGAACACCTCCAGGACGTCGCCGAGGACCTCGGGCGCGACCGCGTCTACCTCCCCGCCGAGGACATGAAACGCTTCGGTGTCACAGAGGCCGATCTGGCCGCCCCGAGCGGGGGCGCATCGGTGCGCGCGCTGATCGCTTACGAGGCGGAACGCGCCCGTGAGCTGCTGAATGAAGGCACCCCGCTGGTGGGTAGCGTCCACGGCAGACTCAAGCTGCTGCTGGCCGGCTTCGTGGCCGGCGGACGCGCCGCACTCCAGGCGGTGGCGGCCGCCGAACACGACGTACTCCCTGGACCGCCCAAGCCGACCAAGCTCAGCCTGCTGCGCGAGCTGGGGGCGACATTGCGAAGAGAGGGGTGAGCCGGACCGTGGAGGCAACCGCACACGCGTCCGCGCCGGTGCTCGCTGCATATCGCTACTGCGAGGCCATCACCGGGCAGCAGGCACGAAACTTCGCCTACGGCATCCGGCTGCTGCCGACCGACAAGCGACAGGCCATGTCGGCGCTCTACGCCTTCTCCCGTCGGGTCGACGACATCGGCGACGGCAATCTGGAGCCCCTCGCCAAGCAACAGCGCCTGGAGGACACCCGGGCGCTGCTGGCCCGTATCAAGGACGGCCGGATCGACGAGGACGACACCGACCCGGTGGCCGTCGCACTCGCCGACGCCGCCATGCGCTTTCCCGTCCCGCTCGACGCGCTCGACGAGCTGATCGACGGCGTGCTGGCGGACGTCCGTGGCGAGACCTACGAGACCTGGGACGACCTCAAGGTCTACTGCCGCTGCGTCGCCGGCGCCATCGGCCGGCTCTCGCTGGGAGTGTTCGGCACGGTGCCGGGCGCACCGGACGCCGAGCACGCCTCCGAGTACGCCGACACCCTCGGTCTCGCCCTCCAACTGACCAATATTCTCAGGGACGTTCGCGAGGACGCCGGCAACGGCCGTACCTACCTCCCCGCCGAGGACCTCGCCAAGTTCGGCTGCTCGGCCGGTTTCGCGCGTCCGGTACCGCCGGCCGGCTCCGACTTCAGCGGCCTGGTGCACTTCGAGGTGCAGCGCGCCCGCGCGCTGTTCGCCGAGGGCTTCCGGCTGCTGCCGATGCTCGACCGGCGCAGCGGCGCCTGCGTCGCCGCGATGGCCGGCATCTACCACCGCCTGCTCACACGGATCGCCGCCGACCCCGAGGCGGTGCTGCGCGGCCGGGTCTCGCTGCCCGGCCGGGAGAAGGCGTTCGTCGCGGTGCGCGGGCTGTCCGGGCTCGACGCGCGGGCGATCGGCCGCCGGCAGGCCGTCAGGAGGCGCGGATGATGCGGGCCGCGAACGACAGCGGTGACCCCGCGTCAGCAGGGCGGGCAACCCTCCCCGGGGCGGCTGCGTCCATGAGACACGTACGGGGGGAGAACGCATGACATCGCAGACCGCGACCGCGGTCGTCATCGGCGGCGGCCTCGCGGGCACGACCGCGGCGCTCGCGCTGGCCGACGCGGGGCTGCGGGTCACCCTCGTCGAGGGCCGGCCGCGCCTGGGCGGACTGGTCTTCTCCTTCCGCCGCGACAGCGCCGCCGGCGAGCTGAGCGTCGACAACGGCCAGCACGTCCATCTGCGCTGCTGCACCGCGTACAGCGGCCTGCTGGAGCGGATCGGCGCCACGGATCTGGTGCCCCTGCAGGACCGCATGGACGTACCGGTCCTGGACGCGGACCGGATGCGGCTGGGGCGGCTGCGCCGCACGGCCCTGCCCGTCCCGCTGCACCTCGCCGCGAGCCTCGCGGGCTATCCGCACCTGTCCCCGGCCGAGCGCGTCGGGGTGGTCCGCGCGACCCTCGCGCTCAAGGGCCTCGACCCCGCCGACCCCGCGCTGGACGGCATCGACTTCGGCAGCTGGCTGCGCCGCCACGGCCAGTCGGCCCGCGCCGTCGAGGCGCTGTGGGACCTGGTCGGCATCGCCACCCTCAACGCCCGCGCCGCCGACGCGTCCATGGGCCTGGCCGCCAAGGTCTTCAAGACCGGCCTGCTGTCCGACCCGGGCGCCGCCGACATCGGCTGGTCCCGCGTCCCGCTCGGCGACGTCCACGACACCCTCGCCCGCGCCGCGCTGGAGAAGGCCGGGGTGCGCATCGCGCTGCGCACCCGCGCCGGCGCCCTCGCCCGCACGGACGACGGCTGGCGGGTCGCGGTGGAGAACGGCCCGCACGGCACCGAGCAGCTCACCGCCGGCACCGTCGTCCTGGCCGTACCGCAGCGCGAGGCCCATGCCCTGCTGCCCGACGGGGCGCTGACCGGCCAGGACCGGCTGCTGGACATCAAGACCGCCCCGATCCTCAACCTCCATGTCGTCTACGACCGCAAGGTGCTGCGCCGCCCCTTCTTCGCCGCGGTCGGCTCCCCGGTCCAGTGGGTCTTCGACCGCACGGAGGCATCCGGGCTGCACGGACTCCCCGAGGGGGCAGGCTGCCAGTACCTGGCCGTCTCGCAGTCCGCCGCGCAGGAGGAGATCGACCAGCCGGTCGCCAAGCTCCGCGCCCGCTACCTGCCCGAACTGGAGCGGCTGCTGCCCGCCGCCCGGGGCGCCAGGATCCGCGACTTCTTCGTCACCCGCGAGCGCACCGCGACCTTCGCGCCCGCCCCGGGCGTCGGCAGGCTCCGCCCCGCCGCCCGCACCCAAGCCCCCGGCCTGTACCTGGCCGGTGCGTGGACCGCCACCGGGTGGCCCGCGACCATGGAAAGCGCTGTTCGCAGCGGCACTGCCGCCGCTCGCGAGGCACTCAACGAACTCGGCTTCCCCCAGGGCCAGTTGCCTCAGGAGGCGGCATGAACACGAGTACGAGCGCTCGCACGAGCACGAGCATCGGAAACAGAGGAGAAACCGTGAATCCGGCTTCCCCAGCTATCGACACCGAGAGCGTCACCGCGCTGCTGGAGCGCGGGCGGACGCTCGCCACTCCCGTGCTGCGTGCCGCCGTGGACCGGCTCGCTCCTCCGATGGACACCGTCGCCGCCTACCACTTCGGCTGGATCGACGCCGAGGGCAACCCCAGCTCCGGGGACAGCGGCAAGGCGGTACGGCCCGCGCTCGCCCTGCTGTCGGCCGAGGCCGCGGGGGCGGCCCCCGAGGTCGGCATCCCCGGCGCGGTCGCCGTCGAGCTGGTGCACAACTTCTCGCTGCTGCACGACGACCTCATGGACGGCGACGAGCAGCGCCGGCACCGCGACACGGTGTGGAAGGTGCACGGCCCCGCGCAGGCGATCCTCGTCGGCGACGCGCTGTTCGCCCTCGCCAACGAGATACTGCTGGAGCTCGGCACGGTCGACGCCGGCCGCGCCACCCGCCGGCTCACCCTGGCCACCCGCAAGCTGATCGACGGCCAGGCGCAGGACATCTCCTACGAGCACCGCGAGCGGGTCACCGTCGAGGAGTGCCTGGAGATGGAGGGCAACAAGACCGGCGCGCTGCTGGCCTGTGCCGTCTCCATCGGTGCGGTCCTCGGCGGCGCCGACGACCGCACCGCGGACACCCTGGAGAAGTACGGCTACCACCTCGGCCTCGCCTTCCAGGCCGTCGACGACGTGCTCGGCATCTGGGGCGACCCGGACGCCACGGGCAAGCAGACCTGGAGCGATCTGCGCCAGCGCAAGAAGTCGCTGCCGGTCGTCGCCGCGCTGGCCGCCGGCGGCCCGGCCTCCGAGCGGCTGGCCCAGATCCTGGCGGCCGACGCCAAGAAGAGCGAGACCGAGATCGCCGACTTCACCGAGGAGGAGTTCGCCTCCCGCGCGGCCCTCATCGAGGAGGCCGGCGGCCGCGAGTGGACCTCCCAGGAGGCCCGCCGCCAGCACGCCACCGCCATCGCCGCGCTGGACGAGATCGAGATGCCGGAGAAGGTCCGCGCACAGCTGGTCGCCCTCGCGGACTTCGTCGTCGTACGAGAGAGATGATCACTATCGACACCGAATAGATCGCAGTCGCCGGCCGGTGCCTGGAGGTACTCCCCCAGCTACCGCTGCCTTTCGGGCAGTGGGGGAGGGCACCGGCCGACGGAATCCCTGAGCACGCTTTGACAGTTCACTGCAGAAGGGGAAGCCATGACAGCGACGACCGACGGAAGCACCGGGGCGCTGCCGCCCCGGGCCCCTTCGGCCAGCGATGCCACCGCTGAGACAACCGAATCCGGCCACGGCACACACCCCGCCTTACTCCACGACACGGCGGAGGCGGCCCGGCGCGCGACCGCACGCGCCACCGACTACCTGCTGTCCCTCCAGGACCCCACCGGATGGTGGAAGGGCGACCTCGAGACCAACGTCACGATGGACGCCGAGGACCTGATGCTCCGCCAGTTCCTGGGCGTCCAGGACCCGAAGCTCACCGAAGCGGCCGCCCGCCACATCCGCGGCGAGCAGCAGGAGGACGGCACCTGGGCCACGTTCTACGGCGGGCCCAGCGAACTCTCCGCCACCATCGAGGCCTATGTCGCCCTCCGGCTCGCCGGCGACGAGCCCGACGCACCGCACATGGCCAAGGCCTCGGCCTGGGTCCGCGCACACGGCGGAGTCGCCGCCGCCCGGGTCTTCACCCGCATCTGGCTGGCGCTCTTCGGCTGGTGGAAGTGGGACGACCTGCCCGAACTCCCGCCGGAGCTCATCTACCTTCCCAAGTGGTTCCCGCTCAACATCTACGATTTCGGGTGCTGGGCGCGGCAGACCATCGTGCCGCTGACCATCGTCTCGGCAAAACGCCCGGTGCGTCCGGCGCCGTTCGCCCTCGACGAGCTGCACACCGACCCCCGCCGCCCTAGCCCGCCGCGGCCGCTCGCCCCCGCCACCAGCTGGGACGGCGTCTTCCAGCGCCTCGACAAGGCGCTGCACCTCTACCACAGGGTCGCCCCGCGCAAGCTGCGCGGCGCCGCGATGCGCTCCGCCGCCCGCTGGATCATCGAACGGCAGGAGAACGACGGCTGCTGGGGCGGCATCCAGCCCCCCGCCGTGTACTCCCTCATCGCCCTCCATCTCCTCGGCTACGACCTCGACCACCCCGTACTGCGCGCCGGCCTGGAGTCGCTGGACCGGTTCGCCGTATGGCGCGAGGACGGTCCCCCTGGGCCTGACGGCCCGGGAGGTGCCCCCACCAGGATGATCGAGGCCTGCCAGTCGCCCGTGTGGGACACTTGCCTGGCCACCATCGCGCTCGCCGACGCCGGGCTGCCCGCCGACCACCCCCAGCTGGTCAAGGCCGCCGACTGGATGCTCGCCGAGCAGATCGACCGGCCCGGCGACTGGAGCGTCAAGCGGCCTCAACTGCCCTCCGGCGGCTGGGCGTTCGAGTTCGAGAACGACAACTACCCGGACATCGACGACACCGCCGAGGTGGTGCTCGCGCTGCGCCGGGTCCGGCACCCCGACCCCGAGCGGGTGGAGACCGCGGTGCGCCGCGCGGTGCGGTGGAACTTCGGGATGCAGTCCAGGAACGGGGCCTGGGCCGCGTTCGACGTCGACAACACCAGCCCGTTCCCCAACCGCCTGCCGTTCTGCGACTTCGGCGAGGTCATCGATCCGCCGTCGGCCGATGTCACCGCCCATGTCGTGGAGATGCTCGCCGACGTCGGCCGTACGCACGACCCGCGCACCCGCCGCGGCATCGCCTGGCTGCTGGCCGAACAGGAGCCCAGCGGAGCGTGGTTCGGCCGCTGGGGCACCAACTACCTCTACGGCACGGGCTCGGTCCTGCCCGCGCTCGCCGCGGCCGGCATCCCCGCCGCGCACCCCGCGGTCCGCCGCGCGGTGCGCTGGCTGGAGCAGGTGCAGAACGACGACGGCGGCTGGGGCGAGGACCAGCGGTCCTACCGCGACAAGGAGAAGTGGGCCGGGCGGGGCGCCTCGACCGCCTCGCAGACCGCCTGGGCGCTGATGGCCCTGCTCGCCGCCGGCGAACGGGACGGTGAGGCGGTGCGGCGCGGCGTGCGGTGGCTCACCGGGACCCAGCGCGAGGACGGCTCCTGGGACGAGCCGTACTTCACCGGCACGGGCTTTCCCTGGGACTTCTCCATCAACTACCACCTCTACCGACAGGTCTTCCCGCTGACGGCCCTGGGCCGCTATCTCCACGGGGGACCGGCAGGTGCCGCGGTGGATGCCTGATGCGGCTCCCCGCGGACGCGGACCCGCCGCTGCTGGTCGCCTGTGCGCTCGGCATCGAGAGGTGGGCGCTGCGCGGGGGAGCGGACCAGACGCCGGGGGGCGCGCGGCCGCCGCTGGTCGTGCTCCGTACGGGCATGGGCCCCCGGGCGGCCGAACGCGCCCTGGCCAAGGCGCTGGCTGAGGGCACGATCAGCCCCTGCACACCCGTCGTGGCCAGCGGATTCTGCGCCGGCCTCGCCCCCGGGATGCGTCCCGGGGACGTGGTCGTCGCCGAGGCCACCCGCGACCACCGGCCCGGCGTACCGGACCTGGCGTGCCGTGACAACGGCCCGCTGCTGCAGGCCCTGCGGCAGCGCGGCCTGACCGTGCACCGCGGTCTGCTGTGCGGCTCCGACCATGTCGTCCGCGGTGCCGAGCGGGCCCGGCTGCACGCCGCCGGGGCGATCGCGGTGGACATGGAATCCGCCGCCACGCTGCGCGCGGCGCAGACCGGCGGCCGACGTCCGGTTGCGGCCGTCCGGGTGGTCGTGGACGCTCCAGAACATGAACTCGTACGTATCGGCACCGTCCGCGGTGGAATATCAGCCTTCCGAGTGCTGCGCTCCGTAGTTCCTGTCTTCTATGAATGGCACCGTTCTTTGCTGCTCCCCTGGAGGTGAGCCAGATGGCCATGCCGCTCCGTCAGTCCATCCGGGTCGGGACCTATCTTTTTGAACAGAAGATGATTCGCCGGCGCGAGAAATTCCCGCTCATCGTCGAGCTGGAACCCCTCTTCGCATGCAATCTGAAATGCGAGGGCTGCGGGAAGATCCAGCACCCGGCGGGGGTGCTCAAGCAGCGGATGCCGGTGGCGCAGGCGGTCGGCGCGGTGCTGGAATCCGGGGCCCCGATGGTCTCCATCGCCGGTGGCGAGCCGTTGATGCATCCGCAGATCGACGAGATCGTGCGGCAGCTGGTGGCGCGGCGGAAGTATGTCTTCCTGTGCACCAACGCGATGCTGCTGCGCAAGAAGATGGATGATTTCACCCCCTCGCCGTATTTCGCGTTCGCGGTGCACATCGACGGGATGCGTGAGCGGCACGATGAATCCGTCGCGAAGGAAGGCGTATTCGACGAGGCGGTGGCGGCGATCAAGGAAGCCAAGCGGCGCGGCTTCCGGGTCACCACCAATTCCACCTTCTTCAACACCGACACCCCGCAGACCGTCATCGAGGTCCTCAACTTCCTCAATGACGATCTGCAGGTCGACGAGATGATGCTGTCGCCCGCGTACGCCTACGAGAAGGCCCCCGACCAGGAGCACTTCCTGGGTGTCGAGCAGACCCGGGAGCTGTTCAAGAAGGCCTTCGCGGGCGGCAACCGGCGCCGCTGGCGGCTGAACCACAGCCCGCTCTTCCTGGACTTCCTGGAAGGCAAGGCGGACTTCCCGTGCACGGCCTGGGCGATCCCCAACTACTCGCTGTTCGGCTGGCAGCGCCCGTGCTACCTGATGAGCGACGGCTACGTCCCGACGTACCGGGAGCTCATCGAGGAGACCGACTGGGACAAGTACGGCCGCGGCAAGGACCCGCGCTGCGCCAACTGCATGGCGCACTGCGGCTACGAACCGACCGCCGTCCTCGCCACCATGGGCTCCCTCAAGGAATCCCTCCGGGCGGCCAAGGAGACCGTTGCGGGCAACCGCGGATGACCCGATGAGCCGGGGAGCCCGCTGTCCGGAGGGCGCCCCGGCCCCCGGTCAGCCGAACGAGCAGAGGGGGGAACGACCCACCATGACGATGCTGGAACACATCCGCGAACCGCGCGACCTCAAGGCGCTCCCCGATGGGCGCCTGCCCGAACTCGCCGAGGAGATCCGGCACTTCCTCGTGCAGGCCGTCGCCCGCACCGGCGGCCATCTGGGCCCCAACCTCGGCGTGGTCGAGCTGACCATCGCCCTGCACCGGGTCTTCGACTCGCCCGCCGACCGCATCCTGTGGGACACCGGCCACCAGTCCTACGTCCACAAGCTCCTGACGGGACGCCAGGACTTCTCCAAGCTGCGGGCCAAGGGCGGCCTGTCCGGCTACCCCTCACGGGCCGAATCCGCCCACGACGTGATCGAGAACTCCCACGCCTCCACCGTCCTGGGCTGGGCCGACGGCCTGGCCAAGGCGAACCAGGTGCGCGGCAAGGACGACCATGTCGTGGCCGTCATCGGCGACGGCGCGCTGACCGGCGGCATGGCCTGGGAGGCGCTCAACAACATCGCCGCCGCCAAGGACCGCCCGCTGATCATCGTCGTCAACGACAACGAGCGCTCCTACGCACCGACCATCGGGGGCCTCGCCGACCACCTCGCCACCCTGCGCACCACCGACGGCTACGAGAAGTTCCTGGCCTGGGGGAAGGACGTCCTCCAGCGCACCCCGGTCGTCGGACAGCCGCTCTACGGGTCGCTGCACGGCGCCAAGAAGGGCTTCAAGGACGCCTTCGCGCCCCAGGGCATGTTCGAGGACCTGGGCCTGAAGTACCTGGGACCGATCGACGGCCATGACATCGCGGCCGTCGAATCCGCGCTGCGGCGTGCGGCGGGCTTCCACGGTCCGGTGCTGGTGCACTGCCTCACCGAGAAGGGCCGCGGCTATCAGCCGGCCCTGGAGGACGAGGCGGACCACTTCCACACCGTCGGGGTGATGGACCCGCTGACCTGCGCGCCGGTGGCCCCGTCCGGCGCGCCCAGCTGGACGTCCGTCTTCGCCGACGAACTGGTGCGCATCGGCGCCGAGCGCGAGGACGTCGTGGCCGTCACGGCGGCGATGCTGCAGCCGGTCGGGCTCGGCAAGTTCGCCGAGGCGTTCCCCGACCGGGTGTGGGACGTGGGCATCGCCGAACAGCACGCCGCGGTCTCCGCGGCCGGGCTGGCCACCGGCGGACTGCACCCGGTCGTCGCGGTCTACGCCACCTTCCTCAACCGCGCCTTCGACCAGGTCCTGATGGACGTGGCGCTGCACAAGTGCGGGGTCACCTTCGTCCTGGACCGGGCCGGGGTCACCGGCACCGACGGCGCCTCGCACAACGGCATGTGGGATCTGTCGGTGCTCGGTGTCGTACCGGGGCTGCGGATCGCCGCCCCGCGCGACGCCGACCAGCTCCGCGCCCAGCTGCGCGAATCCCTCGACGTGCACGACGCGCCGACCGTCATCCGCTTCCCCAAGGAGTCGGTGGACGACCCGATCCCGGCCCTGGAGCGGATCGGCGGCGTCGACGTCCTGCACCGCACACCGCACCCGGACGTACTGCTGGTCGCCGTCGGCGTGATGGCCCCGGTCTGTCTGCGGGTGGCCGAACTGCTCGCGGCGCGCGGCGTCGACGCGACCGTCATCGACCCCCGCTGGGTCAAGCCGGTCGACGAGACCATCTGCCGGCTCGCCGCGCGGCACGCGATGGTGGCGGTCGTCGAGGACAACATCCGCAACGGCGGCGTCGGCTGGGCCGTCGGCCAGGCGCTGCGGGATGCCGGCATCGACGTGCCGCTGCGCACCTTCGGCCTCCCCGAGCAGTTCCTGCCGCACGCCAGGCGCGGTGAGCTGCTGGCCGACCTCGGTCTCACCCCGGCCGAGATCGCCGGCCGGATCAGCGCCGCGCTGGCCCGTAAGGAGAGCACGTCGTGACCGGTTTCGATCTGACCAAGCTGCTCGCCGAGCGCGGCGCCGAGGGCTATGACCTGCACAGCCGCCACCTCAACCACCAGCTCCCGCGGATGCTGCACACCATCGGCTTCGACAAGGTCTACGAGCGGGCCGAGGGCGCCTACTTCTGGGACGCCGACGGCCGGGACTATCTGGACATGCTCGCCGGCTTCGGAGTGATGGGCCTGGGCCGGCACCATCCCGTCGTCCGCCAGGCGCTGCACGACGTCCTGGACGCCCAGCTGCCCGACCTCACCCGCTTCGACTGCCAGCCGCTGCCCGGTCTGCTCGCCGAGAAGCTGCTGGCCCACGCGCCCCACCTGGACCGGGTCTTCTTCGGCAACAGCGGCACCGAGGCCGTCGAGACCGCCCTGAAGTTCGCCCGTTACGCGACCGGCAAACCGCGCGTCCTCTACTGCACCCACGCCTTCCACGGCCTGACCTGCGGCTCGCTCTCCGTCAACGGCGAGGACGGCTTCCGGGACGGCTTCGCCCCGCTGCTGCCGGACACCGCCGTCGAGATGGGCGATCTCGCCGCGCTGGAACGGGAGTTGAAGCGCGGCGACGTGGCCGCCTTCGTGGTCGAGCCCATCCAGGGCAAGGGCGTACACCCCACCCCGCCCGGATTCCTGCGGGCCGCACAGGAGCTGCTGCACCGGCACAAGGCGCTGCTGATCGCCGACGAGGTGCAGACCGGCCTCGGCCGCACCGGCGACTTCTTCGCCTACCAGCACGAGGACGGCGTCGAACCGGACCTGGTGTGCGTGGCCAAGGCGCTGTCCGGCGGCTATGTCCCGGTCGGTGCGACCCTCGGCAAGGACTGGATCTTCAAGAAGGTCTACTCGTCCATGGACCGGGTGCTGGTGCACTCCGCCAGCTTCGGCTCCAACGCCCAGGCGATGGCGGCCGGTCTCGCGGTGCTCGCGGTGCTGGAGGACGAGCAGATCGTCGCCCACGCCCGGCACACCGGTGAGCTGCTGCGCTCCCGGCTCGCCGCGCTGATCGGCAGATACGAGCTGCTGCACGACGTACGGGGCCGCGGCCTGATGATCGGCATTGAGTTCGGCCGGCCAAGGTCCCTCGCCCTGCGCAGCCGCTGGACGATGCTGCAGGCGGCCCGCAAGGGCCTGTTCGCGCAGATGGTGGTGGTGCCGCTGCTGCAGCGGCACCGCATCTTGACCCAGGTCTCCGGCGACCACCTGGAGGTCATCAAGCTGATCCCGCCGCTGATCATCGGGGAGCGGGAGGTGGACCGGTTCGTCGAGGCGTTCACAGCCGTCATGGACGACGCCCATGGCGGCGGCGCCCTGATCTGGGACTTCGGCCGAACACTGGTCCAGCGGGCGCTTCGCTGATCCGCTGCGCTTTGCCTGCTGCCCACGTTTTCGGCTTTCCCGCCGTGGGGGTTGCGCTTGTTTCGCCTGCGGCGGGCGGTGCGTGCCGCTGCGCGGGGCTTTTCGGGGTGCGGTGTCGGTCCTCCGGGGCAGGGTGTCCGGACTGCTTCGCTTTACGTCCGGACACCCTGCC
>NZ_JBSFYC010000128.1:0-12225 GCF_053595675.1 Streptomyces sp. NPDC002446
GTTCAGACGAACACCGCAACAGAATCAAGTCCCGTAAATCCGCCGGGAAGTATTCTAACGCCCATCCACCCTCGCCCCGCGGCCGCCGGCCACGTGCCCGCGCAGGCGGCCGCCGCGCAGGACGGCGCCGGGACGGGCCGCCGTCGTGCGCGCCGTCCGGTCGCCGCCGGCCCGGAGGCCGCGGCGGCCGCCGGACAGCCCGGCCAGACCGGACAGCCCGGCCACGAGCTGGAAGCGGCCGCCAACTCCGGTACGCCGCAAGGCGGTTGGGACGCCGAGCCGACCGGTCGGCGGCGGGCCAGGCGCGCCGCGGCCGAGGAGCGCGCGGCCGCCGCGATGGCCGATTCCGAGTCGTCCGGCACGTTCGTGGCGGGCCCGGAGGGGCTGGTGGCGCAGCCGACCGAGGCCGCCGGTCCGGCCGAGCCCACGGGTCAGGGCGCCGGGGCCGCGGAGTCCGCGGATCGGGGTGTGACGGCCGCTCCTGCGGCGGCGACGGACACCGGAACCGGCATGGCGCCGGGGATCGCTCCGGTGCCGGGCGAAGACGCGCGCCAGGCGCCCCTCGCCCCGGAGGGCGAGGCGAACCCGGTTCCCGGGGCCGCTCCCGCCCCGGACGGCCGCGCACCCCAGCCGCCGCACACGCCCCAGGCACCCGGCGCCCCCGCCCCGACCGGTCGTCGCCGCGGCCGTCCCAGCCCCGCCGAGGAGGCTCCGGGGCAGGCCCCCGTATCGCCGCACCGGCAACCGCTGCCGCCCGCCGCCGAGGACGACGGGCAGCCGGCGGGGCACTCCCACGGGCGGGCGTTCAGCGTGCGCACGCTGGGGCAGGGTGTGCCGTTCGCCCAGCAGATCGCCGATCAGCAGCGTCCGCCGGCGCCTCCCGGCAGCACACCGCCCGGTGGGACGTCGGGCGGTTCGGGCCGCCGCCGCAAGCTCGCCGCGCCCCCGCAGGACGGCGAGCGCGCGGCCGCCGCCGACTCCGCGCCGGAGGCGGCGCGCCCGCACCCCGGTGCACCGCAGGCGCCGCAGCCGGACCGGCCGCAGGCCCCCGCACAGCCCAAGCCGCCGGCCCCGCCGCAGCCGCAGCCGCATCTGATGGGCGCCGGTGAGGGCCGTGCCTTTGCGATCTCCGCGCCCGACGAGGGCAGCGAGGGTCCCGAGCCGCTGGACGGTCCGAACGGCGCCATAGAGGTGATGGACCGTCAGCCGCTGCCGATGGACGACGAGTTGCCGCCCGAGCCGCTGGACAATCCGCGTCGGCTGCTGGTCTGGCCGGCGCCGGACGTCGCCACCCAGCAGGCGCTCAGCGACCGCGGCTACCGTCCGGTGATCGTCAACTCCCGCGAGGAGGTGGACGCGCAGATCGCGGCGTACCCCGCGGCGCTCTTCGTCGACCCGCTGACCGGGCCGATCACCCGTACCGCGCTGCAGTCGCTGCGCCAGGCGGCGGGCGCCGCCGAGGTCCCGGTCCTGGTGACGGCGGGTCTGGGGCAGGCCACCCGGGAGGCCGCGTACGGCGCCGATCCGGCCGTGCTCCTCAAGGCGCTGGCGCCGCGCGACAGCGAGTCGCATCCGCCGCGGGTGCTGCTGATCGAGCAGAACGACGCCATCGCGGGCGCCCTGACCGCGTCGCTGGAGCGGCGCGGGATGCAGGTCGCACGGGCCGGCGCGGACACCGACGCGGTCACCCTGGCGACGCAGATGCGGCCGAATCTCGTCGTCATGGACCTGATGCAGGTGCGCCGTCGGCGGGCCGGCATCGTGGACTGGCTGCGTGCCAACGGTCTGCTCGACCACACGCCGCTGGTCGTCTACACCTCCGCCGACATGGACCCGGCGCAGCTGCCGCGGCTGGCGGCGGGGGAGACGGTGCTCTTCCTCGCGGAGCGCTCGACGAGCGCCGAGGTGCAGGCCCGGATCGTCGACCTGCTGGCCAAGATCGGTACGAACTGAGCGGTACGGAGAGCGGCCGGG
Source organism: Streptomyces sp. NPDC002446 (assembly GCF_053595675.1). NCBI lineage: Bacteria > Bacillati > Actinomycetota > Actinomycetes > Kitasatosporales > Streptomycetaceae > Streptomyces > Streptomyces sp. NPDC002446. Next base: position 1,975 of record NZ_JBSFYC010000128.1, read on the forward strand.
CGCCCCTGCCGTGGGCGCCCGGCCGCTCGTTCCGCGTCCGGTTCACGCCAGCAGCGTGACCTCCAGCTCCCCGTCCGCGTACTGCCGGCGCAGCACCTTCTTGTCGAACTTGCCCACGCTCGTCTTGGGCACCGCCGGGATCAGCGCCCACCGCTCGGGCAGCTGCCAGCGGGCGATCCGTTCGCCGAGGAACGCCTTCAGCTCCGCGTAGCCGATGGTCGCGCCCTGGGTGAGCACCACGGTCGCCAGCGGCCGCTCGCCCCACTTGTCGTCCGGTACGGCGACCACCGCGGCCTCCGCCACCTCCGGGTGCGCCATCAGGTGGTTCTCCAGCTCGACGGAGGAGATCCACTCGCCGCCGGACTTGATGACGTCCTTGGCGCGGTCGGTCAGGGTCAGATAGCCGTTGGCGGTGATGGTGCCGACGTCGCCGGTGCGCAGCCAGCCGTCGGGGCTGAACTTGTCCTCGGGGCGCAGCGGTTCGCCCTGCGCGCCGCCGTAGTACGCGCCGGCGATCCACGGCCCGCGGACCTCCAGCTCGCCGGCCGCGGCGCCGTCGTGCGGCAGCCGCTCGCCGCCGGGCCCGATCAGCCGCGCTTCCACGGACGCCGGGAAGCGGCCCTGGGTGGCGCGGTAGTCCCACTCCTCCTCGCCGCTCACGCCGGCCGGCGGGTGCGAGACCGAGCCCAGCGGGGAGGTCTCGGTCATGCCCCAGGCGTGGACGACGCGGATGCCGTGCCGTTCCTCGAAGCCGCGCATCAGGGCCGGCGGGCAGGCCGAGCCGCCGATGACGACGGTGCGCAGACAGGCCACGTCCCGCCGCTTGGCGTCGAGTTCGGCGAGCAGGCCCTGCCAGATGGTGGGTACGGCGGCGCCGACGGTGGGCCGTACGGTCTCGATCATCTCGGCGAGCGGGGCGGGCTGCAGAAAGCGGTCCGGCATCAGCAGCGAGGCACCGGCCATGAACGCGGCGTGCGGCAGCCCCCAGGCGTTGACGTGGAACATCGGCACCACCGGCAGGGTGATGTCGCGCGAGCTGAGCGCGAACGCCTCGGCCGTGTTGACCTGCATCGAGTGCAGATAGAGCGAGCGGTGGCTGTAGAGCACGCCCTTGGGGTCGCCGGTGGTCCCCGAGGTGTAACAGAGCGCGGCCGCCGCCCGCTCGTCGAGCTCGGGCCAGTCGTAGGTCTCCGGCCGCCCGGCCAGCAGCTCCTCGTACTCGTGCACCCGCGCTTGCGCGCCGTCGAGGACGGAGGTGTCCCCGGGGCCGACGACGACGATGTGCTCGACCTTGGGCAGCTGCGCCAGCAGCGGGGCCAGCAGCGGCAGTAGGCTCCCGTTGACCAGCACCACCCGGTCCTCGGCGTGGTTGACGATCCACACCAGCTGTTCGGCGGGCAGCCGCAGATTGAGGGTGTGCAGCACCGCCCCCATGGAGGGGATCGCGAGGTACGCCTCCATGTGCTCGGCGTTGTTCCACATGAGGGTGCCGACCCGCTCGTCGTCGGCCACCGACAGCTCGTCGCGCAGCGCATGGGCCAGCTGCGCGGCCCGGCGGCCGATCTCGGCGAAGGTGCGCCGGTGCGGGTCACCGTCGGTCCAGGTGATGACCTGCGACTCACCGTGGACCGTCGAACCGTGGGTCAGGATTCGCGAAACGATGAGCGGTACGTCCTGCATCGTGCTGAGCACCGGGTGCCTCCGCTTTGTTACGGGCGGGTAGTCGATGCTGCGATTGTCAGCGCATACCGGCTGGTATGTCACGCCCTCGGGGGTGTGTTTCTGCCAGCTCGTGACACGGCGGACGGGCCCGGTCGGGCACGGGGACGGCGTCGCGGGCAGGCCCTCGCCCGTGCGGCGGCCGGGCGCCGTTCACGGACGGGGATCGACCGTCGGCACCGCCGCCTGGAGGACCAGCACCGACAGATCGTCCTCGACCGGGCCGGTGCCGAAGTCGTGGGCCGCGCGCCGGACGTGCTCGGCCAGTGCCTTGGCGCCCAGGCCCATGCCGTCCTTGAGGACCTCGATCAGACCGTCGTTGTCGTCCAACTGCCAGTTGCCGCAACGGCGTTCGGTGACGCCGTCGGTGACGCAGAGCAGCGTCTCACCGGGGGCGAGGTCGAAGGCGCTGGCGTGGTACTCGGTGCCTTCGTCGATGCCGAGCAGCATCTGGGGCTCGGAGGCCGGCTCCACGGTGCCGTCGACGAACATGTGCAGCGGTGGCGGATGGCCGGCGCTGGCGACCGTACAGCGGGCGCCGGCCACGCCGGGGTCGACCTCCAGCTCGCCGTAGAGCAGGCTCAGGAAGCGGGAGCTGGCCTGCTCTCCGCCCAGCTCCACCGCCTCCGCGCTCTCCTCGGCCATGGCCAGATTCAGCCGTCCGAGGACCGATTCAACGCCATGTCCCTCGCGGGCCAGCAGCCGTACGAGGTGCCGGGCCAGTCCGGTGACGGACATCGCCTCCGGGTCCTTGCCCTGTACGTCGCCGAGCAGGAAGCACCAGCGGCGGTCGCCCATCGGGAAGACGTCGTAGAAGTCGCCGCCGACGGTCTGGCCCTCGCCGTGCGGCTCGTAGACGATCGCGGTGTCCACGCCGACGATGCTGGCCAGCGACGCGGGCAGCTGCCGGCGCTGCAGCGCCAGGCTGATCGTGGTCTGCCGGGTGTACTGGCGGGCGGTGTACACGGCCTGGGCGACCCGGCGCGCCACGTCCTCGACCATCCGCACCACGGTGTCGGTCATCTGCAGCTGGCCGGTCCGGCCGAGCAGCAGGACGCCCTGGTCGGTGTCCCGGGCGACCAGGGGGAAGGCGAGCGCGGAGCCGCCCGGAGGGGTCGTGCCGGCGCACTCCGGCCAGGGCCAGGGCGTGGCCCCCGTACGGACCACGTCGGTGGGCGGATCCCCTTCCAGGTCGGCGCGGAGCGGGTTGATCCGCGCCTCGTCGGCATGCCAGACGCGGGAGAGCTGCATTCCGCCGCCCTCGGTGCTCAGCCAGATGGCGCACCAGTCGGCGAGCCGGGGCACCAGCAGCTGGGCGGCGAGCGCGGTGACCATGTCCTGGTCGAGCTGCCCGGCCAGCAGCTCGCTGGTCTCGGCGAGGAAGGACGGGCCGCCGCGGTCGGCCCATTCGGCGGCGTACCCGTGCAGCCGGCCGCGCCGGCCCGCGACGGGGTGGGCCAGGCGTACGGGGGGCTCGGCGCCGCGCGGCTCGGGCTCGGGGCCGACGACCGCGGGCTCCCCCTCGGTGGCCTCCAGACGGAACCAGACCGTCTTGACGGACTTGCGGTAGGTCACCCCCCAGGACTCCGCCAGCGCGCTCACCAGCTGGAGGCCGTAGCCCGGCTCACCGGTCCGGGCGTCCACTCCGCCGCGTACGCCCCGGGCGGGGTGGCGGTCGGAGACCTCCAGGACGATGCCCACCTTCGCCCGGCCGCCCCCGTTCTCGGCGTCGGGCGGCGGGCCGTGCTCCAGGCGGCAGGTCACGTCGATGTCGGTGCCGGCGTACATCACGGCGTTGGTGACCAGCTCGCTGGTGAGCAGTACCGCGGTCTGGATGAGCTCCGAGCTGATCGCCGCGGCCCCCGGCCCTGCCGTGGCGGGCGGTGCGCCGGCCCGTTCGGTGAGCAGCGCGCGCACGAATTTACGTGCTCCGGAGGCCGCGAGCTGATTGGCCGGCAGGCCTTTCCGGGACACGGATTCGGTCGCGTACGGGGAGAACAGCGCCGCCACTGTGCCCCCTGGGTGTGCCGGGAGAAACTAATTACGAGCGCTTTATACTATGTCATATCCGCCCAATTTGATCATTCTGCCGCATTTGGATATCCCAACAACGACCACTGGGGGGATGGTGCGCCATGGCTCTCGACCCGGCCCGGCCCGAGTCTGCTTCCCAGCCCCCCGAACCCTCCGATTCCGCACAGCCCTCCGCGGCGCCGGAGCCCGCCGCTCCGCCGTCCGGCGGGAACGGGCAGTGGGTGCGTACCAGTGAGCTGCGGCCCCTGCTCGCCGCGATGAACGCACTGCGCGACGGGGATTTCACCACGCGACTGGAGGGCTTTGCGACGGGCGCCGCGGCGGACGGCGTGGTCGCCGACCTGACCGGCGTCTTCAACCAGATCGTCGCCCGTAACATCCATCTCTCCTCCGAGCTGGAGCGCGTCCGCGGCGAGATCCTCCGCCAGGGCCGGCTGGACGAGCGGATCTCCGCCAGCCCCGGGCAAGGGACCTGGACGACGAACATCGAGGCCGCGAACACCGTCCTGGAGGCCCTCTCCGTACCGCTCGCCAAGGCCACCCGGGTGCTGGACGCGGTGGCCGACGGCGATCTGACCCAGCACGTCGACCTGCACGACGGCAACCGCCAGCTCCACGGCGATCTGCGCCGCCTGGGCAGCGGCGTGAACCGCATGGTTGACCAGCTCTCGCTGTTCACCGGCGAGGTGACCCGGGTGGCCCGCGAGGTCGGCACCGAGGGCCGGCTCGGCGGCCGGGCCAAGGTCCAGGGGCTCTCCGGCGACTGGCTGCATGTGACCGAGGCGGTCAACACCATGGCGTCGCGGCTGACGGCGCAGGTGCGGGACATCGCGGTGGTCACGACGGCGGTGGCACGCGGCGATCTGACCCAGCAGGTGACGGTCGAGGCCACCGGCGAGCTGCTGGAGCTGAAGCTGACCGTCAACAAGATGGTCGACCAGCTGCGGGCGTTCGCGGACGAGGTGACCCGGGTGGCCCGCGAGGTCGGCACCGAAGGCCAGCTCGGCGGCCGCGCCCAGGTCAGAGGCGTATCCGGGGTCTGGAAGGACCTCACGGACAACGTCAACTTCATGGCCTCCAACCTGACCTGGCAGGTCCGCAACATCGCCCAGGTCACCACCGCGGTGGCCAACGGCGACCTGAGCCAGAAGATCACCGTGGACGCCCGGGGCGAGATCCTCGAACTGAAGTCGACGATCAACACGATGGTCGACCAGCTCTCCGCCTTCGCCGACGAGGTCACCCGCGTCGCCCGCGAGGTCGGCACCGAAGGCCAGCTCGGCGGCCGCGCCCAGGTCAGAGGCGTATCCGGGGTCTGGAAGGACCTCACAGAGAGCGTCAACTTCATGGCCGACAACCTGACGACCCAGGTCCGCAACATCGCCCAGGTCGCCACCGCCGTCGCGGAGGGCGACCTCGGCAAGACCATCACCGTCGAGGCGAAGGGCGAGATCCTGGAGCTCAAGACCACGATCAACACGATGGTCGACCAGCTCTCCGCCTTCGCCGACGAGGTCACCCGGGTCGCCCGCGAGGTCGGCACCGAGGGCAACCTGGGCGGTCAGGCGCAGGTCAGAGGCGTGTCCGGGGTCTGGAAGGAGCTCACCGACAACGTCAACTCCATGGCGCTCAACCTGACGTCCCAGGTCCGCAACATCGCCCAGGTCACCACCTCGGTGGCCAACGGCGACCTGTCGAAGAAGATCGACGTCGATGCCCGCGGCGAGATCCTGGAGCTGAAGGACACCGTCAACACCATGGTCCAGCAGCTGCGGGCGTTCGCGGACGAGGTGACCCGGGTGGCCCGCGAGGTCGGCACCGAGGGCCGGCTCGGCGGCCGCGCCCAGGTCCACGGCGTATCCGGCGTCTGGAAGAACCTCACCGACAACGTCAACTCCATGGCCGACAACCTGACCTCGCAGGTCCGCAACATCGCCCAGGTCGCCACCGCCGTCGCCAAGGGCGACCTGTCGAAGAAGATCGACGTCGACGCCCGCGGCGAGATCCTCGAACTGAAGACGACCATCAACACGATGGTCGACACCCTCTCCTCCTTCTCCTCCGAGGTGACCCGGGTGGCCCGCGAGGTCGGCAGCGAGGGCCAGCTGGGCGGCCAGGCCCGGGTCGAGGGCGTCTACGGCACCTGGAAGCGGCTGACCACCAGCGTCAACGAGCTGGCGCTGAACCTGACGACGCAGGTCCGCGCGATCGCCGAGGTGGCCAGCGCCGTCACCCAGGGCGATATGTCCGGCTCGATCTCCGTGGAGGCCCAGGGCGAGGTCGCCGCGCTGAAGAACAACATCAACCTGATGGTCGCCAACCTCCGTGAGACCACCCGCGCCAAGGACTGGCTGGAGTCCAACCTGGCCCGTATCGCAGGCCTGATGCAGGGCCACCGCGACCTGGTCGAGGTCGCCGATCTGATCCTGCGCGAGCTGACCCCGCTGGTGAACGCGCAGTTCGGCGCGTTCTTCCTGGCCGAGGCGGGCGCCGAGCCGGGCGAGGGGCTCGAACTCATCGCCGGTTACGGCACCGGCCAGCCCGAAGGCCACCGCTCGCTGCCGCGGCTGCGCATGGGCAGCCCCGGATGGGGCCTGATCACCCAGTCCGCCATGGAGAAGAAGCGCATCGTCGTCGACGCCGTACCGCCCGACTACATCACCATCAGCTCCGGCCTCGGCGCCGCCGCCCCCGCCAGCATCGTCATCCTCCCGGTCCTCTTCGAGGACCAGGTGCTCGGCGTGATCGAGCTCGCCTCCTTCAGCCGCTTCAGCGATGTGCACCTCGCCTTCATCGACCAGTTCGTGAACACCATCGGCGTCTCGATCAACACCATCATCGCCAACGCCCGTACCGAGTCGCTCCTTTCGGAGTCCCAGCGGCTGACCGCCGAGCTCCGCCAGCGCTCCGACGAGCTCCAGCTCACCAACGCCGAGCTGGAGGAGAAGGCCGCCCTGCTCGCGACCTCGTCCCAGTACAAGTCCGAATTCCTGGCGAACATGTCGCACGAGCTGCGCACCCCGCTGAATTCCCTGCTGGTGCTCTCCCGGCTCCTCGCCGACAACCCCGAGGGCCGGCTCGCCCCGCAGGAGGTGGAATTCGCCGTCACCATCCACCGCGCCGGCTCCGACCTCCTCCAGCTGATCAACGACATCCTCGACCTGTCGAAGATCGAGGCGGGCCGGATGGACGTCCATCCCAAACGGCTGCCGCTCATCAAACTCCTCGACTACGTGCGCGCCACCTTCAAGCCGCTCACCGTCGACCGCGGCCTCACCTTCGACGTCACCGTCGACGACGACGTCCCCGTGGAGCTGTTCTCCGACGAACAGCGCCTCCAGCAGATCCTGCGCAACCTCCTCTCCAACGCCGTCAAGTTCACCTCCTCCGGCGGCGTGGAACTCCTCGTCCGGCGCGTACCGGGAACGGAGTTCGAAGAGGAATCCCTCCGCACCGCCGACGACGTCATCGCCTTCTCCGTCAAGGACACCGGTATCGGCATTGCGGCCGAGAAACTCGACGACATCTTCGAGGCGTTCCAGCAGTCCGAGGGCACCACCAACCGCAAATACGGCGGCACCGGCCTCGGCCTGTCCATCAGCCGCGATATGGCGGCGCTGCTCGGCGGCCGGATCACCGCCGAGAGCCAGCCCGACGTCGGCTCGACCTTCACCCTGTACGTGCCCGCGCGCTACACCGTCCCGCTCCCCGCGCCCAGCGCCGGCCCCGCCACCGCACCGCGGCCCGTCCTCGCCGAACAGCTCACGACCCGCCCCGCGCCCCCGGCCGAAGCCCCGCCGGACCACGGCCCCGCACCGGGCGACGTCTTCGCCCCCCAGGAAGTGCACGAGCACGAGCCGCCGCCCCATACGGCCGGCCGCGGCCTCGATGGCGGCGATGTCACCTGGCCCGAGACCACCCGCCTCAAGGACTGGCTCAGCGGACGCCCCGGCCAGGTGCTGGCCAACCGGCGGATCCTCATCGTCGACGACGACATCCGCAATGTCTTCGCGCTCACGCATGTACTGGGCCGGGTCGGCATCCGCGTGAAGTACGCCGAGAACGGCCGCGAGGGACTGGAAGTGCTCGACCGGACACCGGATGTGTCGCTGGTGCTGATGGACATCATGATGCCGGAAATGGACGGTTACGAGATGATCAAGGCGATCCGGCAGACACCTCGTTTCGCGGACCTGCCGGTCATCGCGCTCACCGCGAAGGCCATGCCGGGCGACCGTGAAAAGGCGATCGAAAGCGGCGCCAACGACTACATCCCCAAACCGGTGGATGTGGACCGCCTGCTGACCGTGATCTGCACCCTCCTGGACCCCGAGAAGAACGGCGGCCATCCCTGCCCGAGGCCTGATTCCGGCCGCGCCGCCCACGCCTCCGAGGAAGCCGGTTCCGGCCGGGGAACGGCGGGGCCGCAGCCATGACCACACCGGACACCGCACCCGGCATTCTCATCGTCGACGACATGGAAGAGAACCTGGTGGCGCTGGAGGCGGTCCTCGGCTCCCTCACCCAGAAAGTCGTCCGCGCCCGCTCCGGCGAAGAAGCCCTCAAGGCGATGCTCCGCGAGGAATTCGCGGTCGTCCTCATCGACGTGCTGATGCCGGGAATGAACGGCTTCGAGACCGCGGCCAACATCAAAGGGCTGGACCAGACGAAGGACGTGCCGATCATTTTGCTGACCGGCGCCGCGGTCGACCCCAATTACGCCTACCGCGGCTACACGGTCGGCGCCGCCGACTTCCTCATCAAACCCTTCGACCCATGGCTGCTGCGCACCAAGGTGAACGTCTTCCTCGAACTGCACCGCAAGAACCGCCAACTGGCCGCCCAGGCCGAACAGCTGCGGCGTCTGCTGACCGCGGACGGCGGCCGTCCCAGCGGTGCGGCCGGGGAGGCCCAGGCGACCCCCGAGGAGGAGACCCCCCAGAGCGGCGGACCGCAGACCCCGACCGGCGAACCCGCCGTTGCCGCACAGCATCCCGCCGGGTCCGCCGCCCGCTCCCCCGCACCCCCCGGCGCCGCCAGGTCCGCGACCGCCAGGTCCGCGGAAGCCGCCCGCCTCGCGGAGGTCGCCGCGCAACTCGCCCAGCTCGAACTCCACCTGCGCCAACAGACCGGCGGCGCCGAGCAGTCCGACCTCGCGGACCGCATCGCGGAGCTGGAACAGGCAGTGGGCAGAATGCTGGCCGACCGCAGCACATAGCGCCTGCGGACCCGCGGCGCCCACGGGTTCACTCGCTCGGCCTGTGCCCCCGGCCGCCGCCCCGGAACCGGCCGCGCCCCGGACGCTCGGGAGGCCGCGGGATGTACGGCAGCCGGTCCCGCGTCTCGCTCGTACGGCTCCACGCGCGGCTCCGCGCCGGCTCCACATAGGTGAGGTCGGTACGCGGCGCCCTGGCCTCTTCGAACTCGCCCGGCTCCTGGCCCGCGACCGCCATCAGATCCAGCAGCATCCGCTCCGCCAGATCCGGCTCCAGCTGCACCCCCACGCCCTCGGAACCCCAGCGCAGCACCAGCTCCGCGGCCCTGGTCAGCCCTTCATCGGTGGCGGTGGGAAACGCCAGGGCGAGCGAGGCCCGGACGATCTCCACCGCACTCTCCGCCTGCATCAGCCACCCCCCTCTCCCTCACGGGAACGTCCTTCACGGCTTACGAGTTCACGGCTCACGAGCTCACGGCTTACGGGCGACACACACCACACACAGCCCCACCAGCGCCGCCGGCCGCACATGGATGAGCGACGCATCCTGCGCCTGCCGCAGGCACTCGTGCCGGTCGAGCTTGGAGAACTGCTGGGTGCTCATCGTGTCCCTGATGATGACCTCCCAGTGGTCCTGGGCCTTGTCCCAGTCATTGCGGTGCGCGATACGCACGAACGCGTCCACGAAGACCTGCTCCGCCAGCGTGCCGTGAAAGTACGCCCCCAGATGGTCGATCCGGGACGGCGGCCGGAGCCTGGCCGCCCAGCCGCGCCGCTGGAAGAGCGTGCTCGTCGAAATGGACTTCACGCTCTGGATACGGGTGGCGATCACATGACCGGCCACACCACCGATGACGGCCGGCACGGCCAGCCAGCCGATGACCGAGGCCAGCCAGAGCAAGGTCTGCTCCGGCGCGTCGATGAGCGTGAACGTCCTGTACACCGCGCTGGGGCTCGCCGCCCGCACGGCGAAGACGTACAGCAGGCTGATGCCCACCGCGAACGGCAGCCCCCAGTCGATGATCCACTGCGTCAGCCCCGCCAGCGCCTTCCTGGACCGCCACAGCCGCCGCAGCCTCCTGGCCCGCCGCACCGGCGGCAACGCCAGATCCATGGGTATAGGGATCGGGTTGTTCAACTACGCCCCCCACTGCCTCGCCCAACACCCCGAGTCTAGACATTCGGGGCGCACCGGGAGCTGGCAATCGCCATCCTGGTCAGCCCGCTTTCCGGCCGTCAGCTCCACAGCGGCAGATCGAACTCCGCCCAGACCGTCTTGCAGG
>NZ_JBSFYC010000129.1:0-11730 GCF_053595675.1 Streptomyces sp. NPDC002446
CAGCCGCTCGGAGTCCAAGAGCTGTGCATACGGACCCAGCTCCGCCCCACGCGCAACCTCAATCGCTGACCTACCCGCAGCGGCCCCTGCCGAGGCCAGCTGTTGGACCCAGCGCAGATACCCTTCCACCACGTCGAACACCTCGGGGCCCGACACCGGGCCGTGACCGGGGACCACGGTGACGGCTCCGAGGCTGCGCAGTTCGGCAAGCACCTGCAGAGAACCGGCCACCGAACCCATCAGGCAGAACGGCGTCACGCCGGCCATCACCAGGTCACCGGTGAACAGCACTTTTTGGTCCGGCAGCCAGACAACGGTGTCGTTGGAGGTGTGGGCCGGGCCGAAGTGGAGCAGCTCCGCCCGGATACCACCCACATGGAGAGTGAGCCGGTCCTGGAACGTCAGCTGCGGCGGTGCCAGCTCGATGTCCCCCCACACGACATCGGGCCACAGCCCCGTCAGGTGCAACCCCGCCGCAATCATCTCCGTACGAGTGCGCTCATGACCGATAATGAGAGCCTCAGGGAAAAGGAAATTGCCGAAGGCGTGGTCACCGTGGAAGTGCGTGTTGACCAGCGCCCGGGGGGCGGCGGAGTTGAGCCGGAGCGCGGCCTGCCGCAGCTGCCGGGCGCGGGACTCGGTCGCCGCGGTGTCGACCAGGACGCTCTCTCCTTGGGAGACGATGATGCCCGCGTTGTTCAGACACCACCCACCGTCCGGCTGGATGAAGGCGTGAACGCCCTCGGCCACCTCGGTCACCTCGGTCACCTGGGAGGCGGACACCTTCTTGCGGACCATCGACGGCACGGCCGGGCTCCTCACACGGTCACGGTCACCAGCTACGGGCGGAGCACAACGGGTGCAGTCCAGCGACCGGTCGGCAGCAGGATCCGTCACAGCGCGTGCACAGCGCTTTCCGCATGCTTCTTCGCCAGAATCAAAGTGGCCACACTGTTGCGGCCCAGAGCCTGGCGCACATACGAGCGGGCCTGCGCGATGTCCGCGCCCTGACCCAGCACCTGCTCGATGGCCTCCTCCCGGAGCACCACACTGTGCTGCGAGAAAACGGTGACACCGGTTTCGTCCGGCACGATCGACCACTCGCCGGTGTGCGCAGACATCAACGCCGGCGTCGTCGTCTGCTTGTAGACGATGCGTCCCGCATGCGGGAAGCACACCCGTACCGACTCGGTGGTGTGCACCGAACCGTCTGGCGTACGCGTATCCATCGACATCACCTGCACACCCGGCTCGTCCTCGACCAGGTCCAGGCGGTCGACGTGCGGAACCAGCTCAGGCCAGTCGGCCGCCCGGTAGAGGAAGTCGAAGACGAGCTCCACCGGGCCGTTGATGCGCACCGAGTCCTCGAAAGACAGCACCAGGTCGTCCAGCTTCGCCCAGCGCTCCGCGAGGGCCTTGAGGCTCTTGAGCTCCGAACGGCTGTTAGTGTCCGTGGCCTGCTCGACCCAGTCGAGGTCCTCATCCCGCCCGGAGGCCACCGTGAAGTCGTGCAGCAGAGTCAACCGGCAACGCTCGGCGCCCAGCGATTCCACGATCCAGGTGCCGCCCATCGACGCCAGCGGAGCCGCGACGATCTCCTGACGGAACTCCACGCGCCGCAGCTCCGGGTCCAGCTTCCGGCGCGAGGTCCATGACTTCACCGCTCCGTTGGCGGTCGCCCACATCCGCAGCCGCTCGTTGACGCCGTCGAAGTCCAGTCGCTCGACGTGCACACTGGGCGGGAAGTACAGCGGCCACAGCACCGTGTCCGCGATCAGCCCATAGACCACGCCCGCAGGCGCGTCCACCTCGATATCGTGCGCTGTCCGGCGCACACCCTCGTCCGACATCACAACACCTTCGCTTCGTACAGGTGCCCCGCACACCGCGGTGGCACGGGGGATCAGTAGTTGCCCAGCCCACCGCAGACATTGAGCGCCTGCGCCGTGATCGAGGCCGCCGACTCCTCCGTCAGATAACCGACCAGGCCGGCCACCTCCCGCGGCGTGGAGTAACGTCCCAGCGGGATCTTCGCCTCGAACTGCTCCAGCACGCTCTCCTCGCTGGTGTCCCAGGCAGCGGCGTAACCCTGACGGACGCGGGCGGCCATCGGGGTCTCGACGTAGCCGGGGCAGACGGCGTTGACGGTGACGCCGGAGGGCGCCAGTTCCCGGCCCAGGGCCTTGGTGAATCCGACGACGGCATGCTTGGAGGCGGAGTACGGAGCGCCGAGGACGACGCCCTGCTTGCCGGCGGTAGAAGCGATGTTGATGATCCGGCCGTAGCCGGCGTCGGCCAGGCCGCCGTTGTTGAGGACCTCTCGGGTCAGCAGGAAGACGCTGTGAAGATTGGTGGCGATGACGTCGTGCCACAGCTCATCGGAGATCTTGGCAGTGGGCCCACCGCCGCTGCGGCCCGCATTGTTGACGAGGACGTTGATCGGGCCGAACTCCCCCACAGCAGCAGCCACCAGCGCGGCGACCGACTCGCGGGAGCGCACGTCGGCTACGGCGCCCGCTACGTCGAGGCCCTCCTCGCGCAGCTCCCGCACCGTCTGCTCGACCCGTTCGGCGTCACGTGCGCACAGGAAGACCCGGTGGCCGCGGCGGCCCAGGTCACGGGCGACGGCCAGGCCGATGCCGCTCGTACCGCCAGTCACCAGGGCAACGGGGTTGGTCGGTGTCGTCATGGTCGTAGCCCTTCAGTGCGACGGTGTCGTCTTGACCGTGTCGCGATCGGCTTGAGAAGTACCTGAAACCACCTCGACGCCAGGTCGGGGCCGGGCGGCCGGTGGGGTGGGCGAGGGTGCGGCGCGCAGGTGGACGGGGGCCAGGGCACGCTCCAGCTCTCCAGTGGTGAGCGGGTTACCTCGCGCGGCGAGGTAACCGTCCGGCCTGACCAACAGCCAGCCGCCGGGACGCAGGCCCAGCGCCGAACGCAGCCGGCCGGCCGGGTCGGGCAGCCCGCCGAGGGCGTCCTGGCCCGTGGCACCGATGGTCCGCACGGACAGCCACGGGCCGTACCGCTCGGCAGCCGCGTGCGCGGCTGGCTCCGGACCGCCCTCAGGACCGTGACCGCCCGCCGCGAGCAGCAACGACCACCGGGGATCGCGCAACTCCTCGCGCAACGCCCGGCACCCGGGATCATCGTCGTCGTGTGCGCCGGCCACAGTGACCCGTTCGCCGGGCGCAGGCGCGGTCTCCAAGGCGGGAGTGACGAGGTTGACCGGCCCCAGGGGGGCGAGGTGTTCGACGGGCTCCGTCGCGGTCAGCGGGCTGTGGTGGTACTCCAGCAGAAGGCCGGACATGCCGCCGAGCACCTTGCGCTGAAGGGCACGTCGCAAAGGCGGCAGCCGCCGTACACCCGCGGAGACGACGGGCAGCGCCGCGGACGCGAGCAGGTTCTTCAGCTGCACCAGGAAGGTGGCGGTGCGAGTCGATCCCAGCAGCCGCTCGCCGACCGGGACCCGTTCGATGCCGTAGCTGGCCAGCAGCTCCGGCCCGGCATGGCCCTGTTCGACCATGGCCAGCTTCCAGGCGAGGTTGTACGCCTCCTGGATACCGGTGTTCATTCCCTGGCCGGAGGCGGGGCCGTGGACGTGGGCCGCGTCCCCCGCCACGAAGCAGCGGCCCCGGCCCATCGCCGGAACCATGCGCTGCTGGAAGGTGAACACCGAGGTCCACTCCGGTTCGCCGACCTCCACCTCACGGCCGAGCGCTGCGCCGAGTGCGGCCGAGAACCGGCGGGCGATCTCCTGATCGTCGACGGCCGTGGCCGGCGGAGCGGTGTCCAGCAACCGCCAGTGCCCCGCGCGGGCATAAGGCACCATCATCAGAGCCCGACCGCCGGTGTGCGCCCAGTAGATGGAGTCGGGCGGCAGATCACAGCGCACCGGCGCGTCGGCGAGCATCCAGGTTTCGCCGGCGCCTCCCCTCAGCGGCAGACCGAGCCGGGAGCGGACCGTGCTGTGCCCGCCGTCGCAGCCGACCAGCCAGGCCGTACGGCAGATCTCCTCACCACCATGCGCCGTGGCCAGCCGGGCGCGCACCTCCTGGCCGTCGTGTTCCAGACCGGTCAGGCGCACACCCCACTCGATCTCCACGCCCTGTCGCGCAACCGCCTCACGCAGCACGGCCTCGGTCGCGGTCTGCTCGATCAGGACGGTGTAGGGGTAGCGGGTGGGCATCGACGTGTAGTCGGCCTCCAGCCGCATCAGCCGACGGCCGCCCGCGTACATCGTGAACGCCCGGTTCTTGCGGCCGTGCCGGAGTACTCCGTCGACCGCTCCCATCTGGTCCAGCGTTTCGAGGGTGCGCGGGTGGACGGCCACCGCCCGGCTGGTGCGGGCCGGGCCCTCGGCCGCGTCGATCAACCGCACCCGAAGGCCCCGGCGGGCGAGTTCGTGGGCCGCGGTCAGGCCGACCGGGCCCGCTCCGACTACGAGGACCTGCGGGCCCGGCTGTTCAGACACCGGTCACCGCCACCGCCGAAGCAGGCTGCATCCGCAGACCACCGGAGATCGCCTGGGCGGTGTCATCGTGCACGGGCAGCTTGTTGACGAATGTCGCCAATATCGCCAGTACCGCCAGTGCCGCCAATACCGCCAACGTCGCCATGGTCTCAGCTCCTGTGTTCGGGTGTGGTGGTGTGTGTGTGGGGGGGGTGGTGTCGCGGGTTCACCCGGCCGCTTGTGTCGTCGCGCGGGAACCCAGCCAGCGGCGCAGTTCCCCGCGTTGTGGCTTGCCGGTGGGGGTGCGGGGAACGGCGTCCAGGGCATCGGCGCTGCGGATGCGTTCGAAGGGTGCCAGGCGGGTGTTGGCGGTCGCGACGACGGCATCGAGCGTGTGGGGTACGTTCTTGGCAGCCGGGTCGCGCAGCACGATCCCGGCCCACACGACGGCCCCGTGCACCGCGTCGGGCTGGCCGACGACCACGCATTCGGCCACCCGTGGGTCCTCGGCGACGACGCGTTCCACGGCGGTCGGCGAAACGAGTTCGTTGTCGTACTTGAAGACGTCGCCCAGGCGGTCCGTGAGGAACAGCACCCCGTCCTGGTTGACGTGGCCGATGTCCCCGGTGGAGAACCAGCCGTCGGCATCGATGCCGGTCGCCTGCTGTTCGTCGAGGTATCCGGCCATCAGCTGGGGTCCGCGCACCTGTACTTCGCCGGGCTCCCCCTGCCGGACCGGCTGGCGGGTCTCCAGGTGCACCAGGCGGCATTCGGTCCCGGCGAGAGCCGGCCCGACGGAACCGGGCACGGGGTGCTCCGGCAGCTGGTTATGGGTGAGCGGGGCCAGTTCGGCCATGCCGTAGCCCTGGATGACCGGGACCCGCAGCTTCTGGCTCAGGGTGTGGGCGGCGGACGGGGACAGCGCGGTGCCGCCGGACATGACGGCGGTCAGCCGTGGTCCGGCGGGGACGCCTGCCAGGGGGCCCGACAGCCGATCGTCGGCGGCCAGACGGTGCAGGCGGGCGGGCAGCCCGTAGTAATGGGTCGCCTCCACCTCCGCGGCCAGGGCCAGCGAGCGCACCGGGTCGGGGTCGGCGCACAGCACCTGGGCGGCTCCCGCGTACACCGCCGAGTTGAGATGCATCACGTGGTAGAGAGGCAGGTGGTTGAGGGTCACCGAGTCACTGCCGAGGCGGTGGGCCAGGGCGATCTGTGCCGCGTTCGCCACCAGATTGCGGTGGGTGAGCCGGACGCCCTTGGAGAGGCCGGTGGTGCCGGTGGTGAACTGGATGCAGGCGATGGCTTCGAGGTCGGCGCGTCCCGCACCGAGCCCTGCCGGGCGGTCACGGTAGGGCCGAAGAGCCGTGCTCAGCGGCACGGTACCCGGGGGAGCGGCACTGTCGTGCGCGTCGGTGACGACGATGGTGCGCAGCTTCGGCAGCTCATGGCGGATGGCGGTGAGCGGCTCGGCGGTCGCCGCAGGGACGAAGGCCACTTCGATGCCCGCTGCGGTGAAGACATGCCGCAGACCGTCCTTGCTGATCAGCGGGTTGACCAGGACGACGGTGTTGCCGCTGCGGCTGGTGCCGTAGTAGGAGCAGGCGAAGGCGATGTCGAGGGAGTTGGCCACACCGATCGCCGCGCCGCGCCGCCCGACCTCGTGATCCAGGTAGGCGGCGAGGGCATCGGCGCGGCCGTCCAGCTCGGCGTAGCAGACCGACTCCGCCTCGGTGCGGATCGCCAGGCCCCCCGGGTCGCGTACCGCGGCCCGGCGCAGCAGTGCGTCCAGCGGCAGTTCCGGGTACGTGAACCTCGGCACGGCTGGCTCCTTACGGCGTACGGTGTGGCGCCCGCAGTGGCGGAACGGCTCTCCACCCTCGGCCCGGGCGCTCGAACCTCGTTTGACGGCGGCTGGAACGTCGGCCGGGGGACGCTATGGCGGTATGGACGAGCGGTGGACTGCGGCCGTCACCTCAGCCAGACCCGGCACCGGACCTCAGGCAGGACCTGCACCGGCCGGACGAGTCGCCGGGCCGGCTGCGGGCACGCACATGTCGGTGAGCGGCTCCTGCGGGTGCTCAGACAGCGGCCTTGGCGGACAGCGCGCGGTTGACCAAGGCGAGGTACTGGCGCGGGGTCTCCACCTCGTCGAGGGCCTCCTCGCTCAGCAGCACGTCGTATTCGCGCTCGATGTAGCCGGTGGCCTGCAGGAGGGCGAGCGAGTCGTAGTCCAGCTCGACGAACGGGACGTCAACGACGTCGCCGTCCAGGTCGACTCCCTCGCCCTCTCCCGCGCACGCGCGCAGCAGGGCAGTCAGGTCAGCCAGCTCGAATTCGTTCACGGTTCTTCTCCTTTGTCTCATTGGCGGGCAGGTTGCCCGGGTGAGCGCGGTGTTGCCGCGGCGCTGACCACAGGGCGGGGCGGTGGCGTCAGGCCACGGCACGCACCACCATGGCCGCGTTGAATCCGCCGCGTCCGCGCGCGAGCACCAGCGCGGTCCGCAGCCGCTGTCCGGCCCGGGGGGTGTCGATCACCAGGTCCACGGGGCAGTCCGGCGCGGCGCGGCGGGTCCCGGTCGTCGGGGGGATCACCTGGTCGCGCAGCGAGAGCAGGGCGGCCGCCAGGTCCAGGGAGGCGCCGCCCGCGGCGAGCCGCCCCGTCATCGTCTTGGGGGCGGTGACGGGCACCGCGTACGGCCCGAACAGGTCCCTGATCGCCTCGGCTTCGGCCCGGTCCGCGGCTCGCTCGCCGGCGGCGTCGGCGAAGACCACATCGACGTCGTCAGGGCGCACGCCGGCGTCGTCCAGGGCGAGTTCGGCGGCCGCGCCCAGCCGGGGAGCGCCCGGCGTGCCGGGGGCGGGGTCGAAGGTGGCCGCGTACCCCGCGATGGTGCCGTACACCCGGGCCCCGCGGGCTCGCGCCGCCTCGGCGTCCTCCAGCACCAGCAACGCGCCGCCCTCCCCCGCCACATGGCCGCTGGCCTCGGAGGAGAAGGGCAGGTAGGCGTGGTCCGGGTCCTGCCGGGTGCTCAGCGACCCCTCGGCCAGATGGGCCGCCCAGCCCCAGGGGCACAGGGTGGAGTCGACGCCCCCGGTGACCATCAAAGCGGCTCCCTTGCGCACCCGGCGGCGGGCCTGGGCGACCGCGTCCAGACCGCCGGCCTGCTCGGACACCACGACGTTGCTGCTGCCGCGCAGCCCGTGCCGGATGGAGATCTGGCCGGCGTTCACGGCGTAGAACCACGCGAATGCCTGGTAGGCGCTGACGTGCTTGGCGCCCTTGCTCCACAGCGCCTCCAGCTCGCGCTGGCCGAACTCGAAGCCGCCCGCGGAGCTGGCCGTGGCCACGCCCGCGGCGTAGTCGGGCAGGGTCTGCGGGTCGATTCCCGCGTCGTCCAGCGCCTCCTGGGCGGCCGCGAGCGAGAGGCGGGTCACCCGGTCGGTCTGCGGGAGCAGCCTGCTCGGTATGTGGTCCGCGTCGACGAAGCCGGACACCTCGCCGGCCAGGCGCACCGGGTAGCCGCTGGGGTCGAAGAGCGTGATGGGTCCGATGCCGCTGTGTCCGCGCAGTACGGCGTCCCACCATGCCCGGGTTCCCAGGCCGTTGGGGGCGGCTACGCCGATGCCGGTGACGACGGCCCGTGCGGTGTGCTCACCGGGCCGTCCGCTGCCCGTTGCCGGTGCGGTGGGTGTGCGGGTGCCGGTCATGCCGCCTCCTTGAGGCGCGGTCGGGTCAGGACCATCGCGCTCTGGAATCCGCCGAAGCCGCTGCCGACGCTGAGCACGGTGTCGGTGCGCTGCTCGCGGGCGGTGATCGGGGTGTAGTCCAGGTCGCAGGCGGGGTCGGGTTGGTGAAGGTTGGCCGTGGGCGGCACGGTGTTGTGCTCGATGGCCAGGGCGCTGGCGGCCACCTCCAGCGAGCCGATCGCGCCGAGCGAGTGCCCGATCATCGACTTGATGGAGCTGATGGGCACGTCGTAGGCGTGCGCGCCCAGGCTGCGCTTGAAGGCGGCGGTCTCGTGCCGGTCGTTCTGCTTGGTGCCGGAGCCGTGGGCGTTGACGTAGTCGACGGCGGTGGGGGCGAGGTGGGCCTCGTCGAGGGCGACCCGGATGGCCTCGGCCATCTCCGCGCCGTCCGAGCGCAGTCCCGTCATGTGGTAGGCGTTGCTGCGCGAGGCGAAACCGGCGATCTCGGCGTAGACGTGGGCGCCGCGGCGCCGCGCGTGCTCGAACTCCTCCAGTACGAGCACGGCCGAGCCCTCCCCCAGGACGAATCCGTTGCGGGTCCGGTCGAAGGGGCGGGAGGCGGTTGCGGGGTCGTCGTTGCGCGGCGAGGTGGCCTTGATGGCGTCGAAGCAGGCCATCGTGATCGGGGAGATCGGCGCCTCGGTGGCGCCCGCGACCATGACCTCGGCGCTGCCCTCGCGCACCAGGTCGGCGGCGTGTCCGAGGGAGTCCAGGCCGGAGGTGCAGCCGGTGGAGATCAGGGAGACCGGGCCCAGCGCCCCGGTGGCGCGGGCCACTTCGGCGGCCATCGAGCTCGGCACGAAGTAGTCGAACAGGTGCGGCGCGGCCCGGGTGTGGTCGACGTGCCACTTGCTTCCGCGCTCGCTGACGGCCCCGTATTCGGTGTCCAGGCCCATGGTGCAGCCGACCGCGGAACCGAGTGAGACCCCGGTGCGCTGCGGATCCAGCGCTCCGGCCAGCCCACTGTCCTGGAGCGCTTCCCTGGCGCTGACGAGCGCGAACTGAGCGGCGCGGTCGAGCCGTTCGGCCTCCTGCCGGGTGAACCCGTGCTCGGCCGGGTCGAAATCCACCTCGGCCGCGATGCGGGAGCGGAGGTCATCGGCGTCGAAGAGGGTGATGCCGCGGGTGGCGGTCCGCCCCGCCGTGAGCAGTGACCAGAACTTCCCGGTGCCCACACCGCCGGGTGCGACCACCCCGATCCCGGTGATGACGACGCGCCTCATCGGCTGTGCCTCACAGTTGTCCTCCTCATGCCGCGGCCGGTTTGCGGTCCGGGCGCCGATCGTCGGGCCGCGCGGGCACAGGCCCGGGGCGCGGTGGGGTACGCCGCACGACGCGGCAGGCGCGCGCGAGGAGCGCCGGCAGCTCCCGGCCGCGTACGAAGAAGTGGTCTCCGGCGATGGTGCGGGTGGTGATCCGGCCCGTGGTCCAGCGGCGCCATCCCGCGGCCTCGTCGGGGCCGACGACGTGGTCGTGGCTGCCGGTGACCGTCAGCAGCGGCATCCGCAGCCGTGCGCCGGCGGATTCCCTCAGTGCGGCCGCGCGCAGGTCGCGGGCCAGTCTGAGGTCGTCCCGCAGGACGGGCAGCACCGCCCGCCGCCACAGCCCTCCGGGCTCGACGGCCGATGCGGCGACCTTGTGCAGACCGCCGATCCCGTCGATCAGCCGCAGGAGTTCGTCGTCGGGACGGTCCGCCGCGCGCACCAGCTCGGAGCCGGCGTCGGGGGGCGCGCACGCACCGATCGCGACCAGCGCGGGAGTGGTCTGCCCGGCCTCCTGCAGGGCACGTGCCACGGTGTAGGCCACCAGGCCGCCCAGGCTGTGCCCGTAGAGCACGTACGGGCCGGCCGGGCGGTGCGCGAAGTGCGGGAGCACATCGGCCAGCAGCGCGTCCTTGTCGGTCACTCGCGCTTCACGGCGCCGGCTCTCCCGACCGGGCAGCAGCACGGGCACCAGGTCGACGTCCGGGCCGAGCAGCGGCCGCCAGCGGCGCATGGACGACGTCCCGGCTCCCGCGTGTGCGAAGCAGTACAGCGTCACGGTGTGGCCGTTGGTCATGTCCTCCCCCGTACTGCCGAACGCACAGGTCAGCAGGTCAGCGCGTTGGATCTGAGCCTGGCCCATGGGCCTAGAGCGCGGCTCGACGTCCGGAAGGCCGCGCGGGTTCGCCCGGCAGACCGGGGTCGTCAGGCCGCGTACAGGTCGAAGGTCGACGTACGGCGCGCACCGGCCACGACGTCCAGCGCGGGATCGACGGTGAGCATCGCCTGGTGCACTCGCTGCAGCTGCGGCGAGGGCTCGACCCCCAACTCTTCGATCAGGCGCACCCGCAGTCTGCGATAGATGTCCAGTGCGGTGGCCTGCCGGCCGGAGCGGTACAGCGCCACCATGGCCTGTGCATGGAACCCCTCGTGCTGCGGATGACGCGCGATCAGGTCGGTCAGTTCGGCTATCAGTTCAGCGTGCCGGCCCAGCCGCAGGTCGGCGTCGATCCGGCGCTCCAAGGTGCCCAGGCGGCTCTCCTCCAGCCGCATCACCTCGATCTCCAGGATGGGGCCGACCCGTACGTCCACGAGGGCGGGTCCGCGCCACAGAGCCAGCGCCTGCCGGAACGAGGAGGCCGCCTGCTCATCGTCACCGCTGTCCAGCGCACGCTGTCCCGTTGCCGCCACGCGCTCGTATTCGTGCGCGTCCACGCTCTCCTGCGGGATCTGGAACACATAGCCGCCGTGCCGGGTGGCGAGCACGTCCTTGGCGCTGCCCACCGCACTCGGCCCCATCGCCGTGCCCAGTCTCTTGCGTAGCTGGAGAATGTACGTCTGCAAGGTCGTCAGCGCGCTTTGCGGCAATTCCGTTCCCCAGATCTCCTCCATCAGCAAGGGAACCGGCAGAACCCGTCCTGGATACAGCGCCAGCAGGGACAGAATCTGCCGCGGCTTTCCCGCAGTCGGAACGATCGATCCGCCATCGAGCTCGGCGCTCAAGGGACCCAAGACCTGAATCTCCATGGCTTACTCCACACCCCTTCGAGTTGCATTCCGCTGCCGTGCCTTAACCGCCAGAACCATAGCCCCACACGGATCACCTGCGCCTTTTCTCAAGCGCGCGTCAAGCTCGTCTCCAACCGTGTTCTTGCACCACACCACCGTTTCGCAACTCCACCCCGACCAGATGTACATGCAGAATTCTGACTGGACGGATGGTTGTTTTTGGGCGAGCCGACCGGGCTGGTCAGGGCCTCGTCCGGCGTGTGCGGGGAATGGCCTGCCGGGTCCGTATCGGAAGGCATGCGTACGGAATTCCATCGCGCGACAGTGGCGCGCCGGAACATGATTCCCTAGCCACCTTAAGAAAACCCGGTCCGCTTTTTTGCGCAGTCCGCGCGCTCGTCGGCGAGCTTCCGCCGCAGTGGATTACTGGGGCGGGTTGCCGTGCTTACGGGCGGGCAGGTCCGCGTGCTTGGTGCGCAGCATGTCGAGGGCGCGGATGAGGGTGTGGCGGGTGTCGGTGGGGTCGATGACGTCGTCGACCAG
>NZ_JBSFYC010000130.1:0-11374 GCF_053595675.1 Streptomyces sp. NPDC002446
GAAGGGCGTCCAAGCCAGAAGTCACACTCAGGCCAACGGACGCCCTTCGCCATGGTCGCGGCCAGCACAAACATCGGACTCAATCATCTAGGGGAAGTGGAGTCGCCTCACTTCACTTGATCATCGAGGCATGGTCGCCGCCACCCGCATCCCGCCCGCACGGCCGCCCCGCGCACCACCCGGGAGAGGAGGGACGCCCCTGTCCCCGTACGACGACCGCCCCTTCGGCGAGCTCGCCGAGATTTTCCGCCACGACACCCTTCCCCGTGTCCGCCCCCGCACCCCGCTGGCCGGACGCTCCCGACCCGTCCCGCGCGGCGCCGCACGGCTCGTCCAGACCGCGGCGATCGCGTGTCTGGCCCTCGGCATCGCGCTGGCGCACGGCCTGCTCATCGCGAGCGGGCTGGTGCTGGCCGGACTGGCCGGCCAGCCGCCGGCCGAGAGCCACGGCCGGCGCCGCTAGGGCCCGTCCGACGGGTCGGGGCCGGCCCGCCCTACGTACACGGCCGCCGGTCCGCTTGCCCCGAGGGAGGCAAACGGACCGGCGGCTTCTCACACGCCCCCGTTCGGGAAGCGTCCGTCATGTGACGCGGCGGCTCTTCGATGCCACGGCAACACACGTGGCGCCCAGCAGGAACGTCAGGACACCGATGATGAGGTTGTTCCAGATGATCCCGGCGTCCGGACCGCTGCCGACGATCCAGGGCGAGATGATCATCCACACGCCGATCGCGCACATCGCGCCGCTCATGCCGTACATCCGCTCAGGCGCCGTGGTGAACCCGACCGCCAGCAGAGCGATCGCCACCCCGAGGATGAGGTTGTGCGTCATCAGCGCGGACTGCGTGGCTGAGAAGTGCAGGATCCACGGAGAGGCGGCGCAGTACAGGCCGACCAGGAACACCGGACCGTCGACGAGTACCACATCACGCCCGCCGAGCACCCGCTCGTATCGGGCCTGCATCTCCGTTGCGTCGGGGTGACCTGCGAGATCTCCCCTGTGGTGTGAGACGTCGGCCATACGACTCGCCTCCTTCGTTCGCAAGCCTGGCCGTTTCGCGTGGCATCGGGCCGCGCAACCTCATTCTGCACTTATGTCGCCTTTATGTGTAGATGAGCGACAGGTGAATTGTGAAGCATCTCCGTCGCACCCCCGCTCACCTGCGGTCCAGCGCCCGCCCCAGCCCCAGGTTCCAGCGCCCGCCCCGACCGCTCAGCTCTGTCACGGTGAGTGGCGGCACATCCATCCGCCAGAACGCATCCGCGGGCACCCGCAGCGCGCACACCGCCGCGGCCCGTACGACATCCGGCTCGACGACGGCCACCACCCGGCCCGCGTCCAGTGCCATCCGGGTCAGCCAGTCCGCGATCCGGTCGCACAGCCGCCGCAGGGACTCCCCGCCGTGTTTGTCGAAGTCCGGATCGCAGAGCCAGCGGGAGACCGCCACCGGTTCGGCGTCGGCGACCTCGGCCAGGGTCCGGCCGCGCCAGCCGCCCATCGCACAGCCCGCCAGCTCCGGCACGGGACGGGCTTGCAGTCCGAGCCCCTCGGCGGTGTCCCGGCACCGCCTGGAGGGCGAGGCGAAGGTCCGGTCGGCGGTCGGCAGCGCCCCGGCGGCGGCCCGGACGCGGCGCAGCCCGGCCTCGGCCAGCGGGCCGTCGTCGTCGAAGCGCACCTCGCGCTGGGCGTCTCCGGCGGCCGGTGAGACCAACATCACCCGAGTTGTCATGACCTCTTCTTTCGCTACCCACCGCCGCCACCAACTGACGGTCCGTACAGGGGAGTTGGCCGAATGTCGCGCCCCACCCTGCGCCTGTCCGCCCCCTCCGCGGTCTTGGCCGGGTGGCCGGTTCACGGTACCTTCCCGATCGTATTGACAATGACATGACGGAAGCCGGTGGGATCCCGGCGCGGTCGCGCCACTGTATGTCCGGTTTATACCGGCCCAATCGGGCCAGGACCGGATGAGCCAGACCCGGCATGTCGTTACGCACTCCACTGACTAGGGACGCGAGTTCCCCCTATTAGGAGGTTCTGCCATGGCTCAGTCCATCGCACCCCCGGCCACCGGCGCCGTCACCCCCGCTCCGCTCCCCCTCAAGGCGATCGCCCCGTGGGCGCTGTTCGTCGGCGTCCTGATGCTGGTTCTGCTCTACTTCATCGGCGCCGAGCAGGGCGCCACCTCGCTGCTCTCCGGTACGGACGTGCACGAGTGGGTCCACGACGGGCGCCACCTCCTCGGCTTCCCCTGCCACTGATCGGACCCCGCACCCATGAACTCCGTCACCGTCAGAAACCTTCTGGTGCGCGGGATGCTGGCCGGCCTGGCCGCCGGTGTGCTCGCCCTCGTCGTCGCCTACCTGCTGGGCGAGCCGAGGGTGGACGCCGCCATCGCGTTCGAGGAGGCCCACAGCCACGGACACGAGCACGAGGTGGAGGTCGTCAGCCGCGGTATGCAGTCCACGGCGGGGCTGGCGACCGGCGTACTGGTCTACGGCGTGGCGCTGGGCGGGATCGCCGCCCTGGTCTTCTGCTTCGTCCTGGGCCGGATCGGCCGGTTCGGCGCCCGGACCACCGCCGCCCTGCTGGCCGGCGGCGCGCTGCTGGTCTACCTCGTACCGTTCCTGAAGTACCCGGCCAACCCGCCGGCCGTCGGTGATCCCGACACCATCGGCCAGCGCACGGCCCTGTACTTCCTGATGATGCTGCTCGGCATCCTGCTGGCCGTCGGCGCGACGCTGCTCGGCCGGCGCCTGGCGCCCAAGCTGGGCAACTGGTACGCCACGGTGGCGGGCGGCGCCGCGTTCGTGGTCGCCGTCGGGATCGCGTACGCCTTCCTGCCGTCCTACGACAATGTGCCGCACGGCTTCCCCGGGACCCTGCTCTGGCAGTTCCGGCTGTCGACGATCGCCGTCCAACTGGTGCTGTGGACCGCCTTCGGGCTGCTCTTCGGTCACCTCGCGGAGCGTGTCGTCCCGGCTCGGCAGCAGGACGCCGTGCCGGCCGAGGCGGCGCCCGCCGCTTCCTGACACGGCGCTCGCCGCCGGTGAAGACCGCCTGGAGAGGGCCCGCGACCACGCGTCGCGGGCCCTCTCGCACGGCAGCGGCCGCGCACGACAGGCCTTCGCCGCCTCAGAACAGGCCGTGGATGCCGTCCAGATGCGGCAGATCGTGGTCGAGACGTTCCCGTTTGGCACGCAGATAGCGGATGTTCTCCGCCCGGGGCGCCACCAGCAGGGGTACCTGTTCGGCGACGGCGATACCGTGCCGCACCAGCGCGGCGCGCTTGCGCGGATTGTTCGACAGCAGCCGCACGGAGCGGACGTCGAGATCCCGCAGCATCTCCGCCGCGACACCGTATTCACGGGCGTCGACGGGCAGCCCGAGGGCGATATTCGCCTCGACCGTGTCCAGCCCGTCGTCCTGGAGCCGCATCGCCCGGAGCTTGGCCAGCAGCCCGATTCCCCGGCCCTCATGGCCCTGGAGATAGACGAGAACGCCGCGCCCGGCCGCCACGATCGCGCGGAGCGCGGCGGACAATTGGTCGCCGCATTCGCAGTGCGTGGAGCCGAAAACATCGCCGGTCAGGCACTCCGAATGCACCCGGGTCAGCGCCAGTTCCCCGGCCGCCTCACCGTGGACCAGCGCCACCTGCTCGATTCCGCTGCGGCGGTCGAGATAACCGACCGCGCGGAATTCCCCGTAGGTGGTGGGCAGCCGGACCTCCACCACTCGTTCCACGCCCGGCCTTTCCTGGCCGGCATCGTCCAAAGCGATACCGATATCGGCGCCGGTTCCGGGACCGGGATCGGAACTGGCGTCTTCGTAGGGGTCCGTCATGGCGCGATGGTACCCACGAGGGCAAAGGTGCGCAGAGTTTCTTTCACAACACGACAAGTATGCTGCGAGACCCGCGATCCGGCGACGAAAGGCAGCGGCTCCTATGACGGCTTCGCGACAACCGGCTTCCGCCACGGCGCTGTTGCCCGCGGACACCACCGAGGACATACGGGCGCGGCGCCCGGCGATCGCCGTACTGCCGATCGGCAGCTTCGAACAGCACGGCGCGCACCTGCCGTTGACCACCGACACCGTCATCGCCTGCACCATCGCCGGGGAGTTGGCGGCCGCCCACCCGGTCCAGCTGCTGCCGCCGCTGACGGTGTCCTGTTCGCACGAGCACGCCGACTGGCCGGGAACCGTCAGCATTTCGGCGCGAACCCTGCATGCGGTGGTCACCGACATCGCCGCCTCGCTGGGCCGGTCCGGCATCGGCACCCTGATTCTGGTCAATGGGCACGGCGGAAATTACGTACTGCGCAATGTGGTTCAGGAATCCGCCGGGAGCGGCGTGCGGATGGCGCTCTTCCCCGGATCGGCCGACTGGGAGGCGGCGCGCACCCGGGCTGGAGTGCACACCCCCGCGCACAGCGATATGCACGCGGGCGAGGTCGAGACCTCGATCCTGCTGCATGCGCACCCCGAATTGGTCGGGGACGGCTATGAATCGGCGGATTGCACCGCCGATGACCGGAAACATCTGCTGACGCTCGGCATGTCCGCCTATACCGAGTCCGGAGTCATAGGGCGCCCGTCGCTGGCGTCCGCCCACAAGGGAAGGGAATTGCTGGCCGGGCTGGTCGAGGCGTTCGGCGAATACGCCGAGCTGTTCGGGGCGCGGGCGGCCGGGAGCTGAGATGACGTTCGAGGAGAGGACCGAGGTGCTGGACGCCACGGCGGCATGGGAGCGGCTGCGGCGGATCCGTACGGCGGCCGGGGCGCGGGCGGCCGGGCTGGTAACGGACGGGGACGGCGGGTGGCGATGGGGACCGCGGGCCTCACCCGGGGCGGTCGAGCTGGCCGAGCGCTATCTGCCGCTCTGCCTGGCCGGTCCGCGGACCGCCTTCGCGCAGCTCGGGCAGAGTCTGGACGGGTTCATCGCGACCCGCACCGGCGACGCCGACTATGTCACCGGCGCGGAGGACCGCCGCCATCTGCACCGGCTGCGTGCACTGGCCGATGCGGTGCTCGTGGGGGCGGGCACCGCCGTGGCGGACGACCCGCAGCTGACCGTACGCGCCTGCGCGGGCGACAGCCCGGTGCGGGTGGTGCTCGATCCGCACGGCCGGGTGCCGGTGCGCAGCGGGGTGTTCACGGACGGGGCGGCGCCGACGCTGTGGGTGCTCGGGCCGGGCGCCGGCACCGCGGCGCGGGGCGCCGTGGGCGACGGGGTCGACGTCCTCGAACTGCCGGACGCAGCGGACTTCGCCCCGGAGCGGCTGCTGGCGGTGCTGGCGCGGCGCGGACTGGGCCGGGTGCTGATCGAGGGGGGCGGGGTCACCGTGTCGCGGTTCCTGCGGTCGGGGGCGCTGGACCGGCTGTATCTCACCGTCGCGCCGGTCCTGCTCGGCGACGGCGTCCCCGGGCTGCGGTTTCCCGGTACGCCGGTGATGCGGGAGGCGCTACGACCGCCCGTGCGGCGCGCCCTGCTCGGCGAGGACACGCTCTTCGAGCTCGACCTGCGGACGGTGGTCGGTGCGCGGCCCGGCGGCCCTCCTGACGAGCAGGACCACGGCGCCGGGCAGGCTCGCGGCGAAGGCGAGCACTCCGTAGATCACGGCGGTGGTGAATCCCTGCGCCGCGCCCAGTCCGGC
Source organism: Streptomyces sp. NPDC002446 (assembly GCF_053595675.1). NCBI lineage: Bacteria > Bacillati > Actinomycetota > Actinomycetes > Kitasatosporales > Streptomycetaceae > Streptomyces > Streptomyces sp. NPDC002446. Next base: position 5,656 of record NZ_JBSFYC010000130.1, read on the forward strand.
GGCGCCGAACGCCCAGGCGGCGACGCCCTCGCGGGGGCCCCAGCCGCCGACGTTGACCGGCAGCGCCATCGCGAGCAGCGCTAGCACCACCAGCGGGAGCAACTCGGCCAAGGGCGCCACGACCCCGGCGACCCGGGCCGCCAGGACGAACATCGCGAGGTAGCCCACGAGGACCGCCACCGACGACAGCACGACACCGGGCCACACACCACGGCCCAGCAGGCCGCGCCGCGTGTCGGCGAGCACCGTGCGGGCGGCCCGTCCGCCGCGCGCGGAGCGCTGGTGCACGATGCGCGGGCCGCGTCCGCCGCGCATCGGTCCCCGGTGCGCCAGGAGCCACCAGGCGGCCGCCACGACCGACGCACACACCGCGGCCGCGGCCAGCTCGGCGCCGGGTGAGCCGAGGGTGTGGGCCAGGGCCGCCGACACCGGCGAGGGCCGGACGAGCAGCAGGGCCGCCCCGGCGACGAGCAACACGAGCTGGCCCGCGGCGCGTTCCAGGATCACCGCGCGCACGCCCCGGCCCCGGTCGCCGGAGCTGTGACCGTGCCGTACCGCGCGGTGGACGTCGCCCAGGACGCCGCCGGGCAGTGCCGCGTTCAGGAACAGCGCCCGGTAGTAGTCCGCGACGGCCGGACCCAGCGGCAGCCGCAGCCCCAAGCCGCGGGCCACCAGACACCACCGCCAGGCGCTGAGCACCGTGGTCAGCAGGCCGATGGCGAGGGCGGCCAGGAGCGTACCGGCGTCGATCCTGCGCAGCCCGGCCAGGAAGGCGCCGGACCCCAGATGCCATATCAGCGCCACCAGAATGCCCGCTCCCACGAGCAGCCTCAGCCACGCCGCCAGCCCCGGCCGCTGCATCACACGCCCCCGGGCAGCGCCAGCAGATCGGTGTGGTGCACCGTGACGCCCAACTCCCCCGCCGCGCACTGGGCCAGTCTCCGGCGCAGATACGCGACGGCTTGGGGCGCCAGCTCGGGCCGCTGGGCGTGCGCGGCACCGACCCAGCCGCGCAGCCATTCGGCGGTCAGCGCGGACTCGGCGCTCCCCAGGCGCCAGGGGCTGGGCCCCACCACGACCGTCGCGCCGCGCCGCTCGAAGGCAGCGACGGCCGCCGCTATCGCGTCCGGACCCAGCAGCCGGCGGCCCCCGACCGTGCGGCGCTGGTGGTCGTTGAAAGCGGTGGCCAGTTCGTCGTCGAGCGGGTCCGACGGGGTCAGTTCGACCCGCCCGGCGACCGAGAGCGCGAGCAGCGCCGGGCATCCGGCGCCCGTGACGGCCTGGGCCAGCCGCTCCACCTCGTCGAGCGTGAGCAGATCGAGCAGCGCCGAGGCGGAGACCAGCGACGTGCCGGCGAGGTCGTCGGCGGTGAGGGCGGTCAGGTCACCGTGCCGGGTCCGCGTGTCAACGGGCGTGCCGTCGGCGGCCGTTGCGGGCATGCGCGACACGGCGTGGGCGAGCAGGTCCGGGTCGTGGTCGTGCAGGGTCCAGTGCTGGGGGCCGGGCAGCCGGACGGCGAGCCAGCGCGCCATCGAGCCGGTGCCGGAGCCGAGGTCGCGGATCACCAGGCCGTCCGGTCGCCCCGGTGCGGGCGGCCGGGCGGAGAGCCGGGCACGCAGGGGGCGCAACAGCTCGGTCGCCCGGGACACCGCGTCGGCGCGTTCGCGCAACTCCAGCCAGCTGGGGGCGAATCGGGGGCTGCCCACGGCGTTCATGACGCGCTCCGGGGCTCGTACCGAAGCCGTTCCAGCGCTCCCGCCAGACTCTGCGAGGTCATCTCCCACTCCTCCAGCATGGCACGCCGGTCGCGTGCGGATCGTTTCAGCCGGTGGCGCAGCCGCGGATCGCCGAGCCACTCGCGCAGCGCCCCGGCGAGCGCCGCCGGCCGGTCGGACGGTACGAGGAGGCCGGGCAGGCTTCCGTCGGGGGCCCGGCCGAGGGCTTCCGGTACGCCGTCCACGGCCGTCGCCAGCACCGGAATCCCGCGCGCCAGCGCCTCGGTGACGACCATGCCGTAGGTCTCCGCGTACGAGGTGAGGACCAGCAGGTCGGCGGTGGCGTACCGGGTGGCCAGCTCCGCCCCGGTCAGCGGGCCGGCGAAGCGGATCCTGCCGGCGAGGTCCGGATCCTCGGCCCTGCGGCGCAGTTGCCGGGCGTAGCCCGGGTCGTGGCCGGGCCCCCCGACGAAGGTGCAGTTCCAGGGCAGGTCGGTGACGGCTGCGAGGGCGTCGATCAGGCGGTGCTGTCCCTTGCGCGGGGTGAGGGCGGCGACGCAGAGCAGGGCGGTGGCGCCGTCCGTGCCGGGCGCGAGCGGTGCGGGATCGGCTCCCGGCCGGGCGATGTGCACGCTGTCCGCCGCCGCTTTGCGGTGCGCGACGAGCCGGCGGGCGGTCCACTCGCTGGTGGCCACCACGGCCCCCGCGGCGCGCAGGGCGCGGCGTTCCCGGTCGTCCAGCTCGGCCGCCGTCGCGGGATCGAGCCCGGTCTCGTCCGCCAGCGGCAGATGCACCAGTACGGCGAGCCGCAGCCGGCCGGATTCGGGGGCGAGGACCTCGGGGACGCCGCCGGCGACCAGCCCGTCGAGCAGGACGACGGCGCCGTCCGGCAGTGCGGCCAGCCGCCGCGCCAGTCCCGCGCAGGCGGCGGCGTCCGGCCGCGGCCAGCTCCCGGGCATCGCGTACGGCTGCACCCGCCACCCCGCCGCCGGGAGTTCGCGGCACATCCGCAGGTCGTAGACGTTGCCCCCGCTGGGCGTCGTCGGATCCTCGACGCCACCGGGCAGGACGAAGTGCACCACGCGCTCCGCTGCCGCGTCGGCGCCGGTGTGCGTCACAGCGTGCGCTCGTACGTCGCCCAGGCGATATGGGATTCATGGAGCGTGACCGATATGCCGGCCAGCTCGCGGGCGCCCTCGCCGAGGTTGCCGGCGTGCACGCGGTCGGCGAGCCGGTCGGCGATGACCTTGGCCAGGAACTCGGTCGAGGTGTTGGTCCCGGCGAAGGCCGGTTCGTCGTCGAGGTTGCGGTAGTTCAACTCGGCGACCACCGCGCCGAGTTCCTGGGTGGCCAGGCCGATGTCGACGACGATGCCGTCGGCGTCGAGGTCCGGGCGGCGGAAGGCGGCGTCCACGACGAAGGTCGCGCCGTGCAGGCGCTGCGCGGGTCCGAAGACCGCGCCGCGGAAGCTGTGCGCGACCATGAGGTGGTCGCGGACGGTGATGCTGAACACGGGTGTTCCTCCGGTGTGATGTCGGTCTCGGTACCTGGGGTCTGGATCGCCTACGAGCCGTCCGGCGGCCCGTAACGGATGCGGTGGCACAGCGCCGGCAGGTCGCCGGAGGCCAGCCGGGGCAGCACCGAAGGCAGCTCCTCGAAGGCGGATTCGCCGGTGATCAGCGCGTCGAAGACCGGGTCGGCGAGCAGGTCGAGGGCGAGCGCCAGCCGGTCGGCGAAGGTGCGGCGGGCGCGCCGCGCCGCGGAGACGGCGCCCACCTGGCTGCTGCGGACGACCAGCCGGCGGGAGTGGAAGGCCTCCCCCAGGGGCAGGCTGACCCGCCGGTCGCCGTACCAGCTCAGCTCGATGACGGTGCCTTCCGGGGCGAGCAGTTCGAGCGAGCGCGCCAGCCCCTGCTCGGTCGCGCTGGCGTGCACGGCCAGATCGCAGTCGCCCAGCGCGTCCTGTGGCAGCGCGAATTCCACACCGAGCGCCCTGGCCGTCTCGGCGCGTGCCGGATCGGCGTCGACCAGCTGCACCCGGACCGCCGGGTAGCGGGCGAGCAGGGCGGCGACGCTGCAGCCGACCATGCCCGCGCCGACCACCGCGATCCGGTCGCCGACCAGCGGCGCGGCGTCCCACAGGGCGTTCACCGCGGTCTCCACCGTGCCCGCCAGTACGGCGCGTGCGGCGGGGACGCCGTCCGGTACGGGGGTCACGGCGTGCGCCGGGACGACGTGGTGCGTCTGGTGCGGAGTGAGGCTGAAGACCGTACGGCCGCGCAGCGCGGGCGGCCCCTCCTCGACGACGCCGACATTGAGGTAGCCGTACTTGACCGGCGCGGGGAAGTCGCCTTCCTGGAACGGCGCGCGCATGGCCTCGTGCTGGCTCTCGGGGACGCCGCCGCGGAAGACCAGGGTCTCGGTCCCGCGGCTGACCCCGGAGTACAGCGTCCGCACCAGCACCTCGTCGGGGCCGGGCTCCGGCAGCGACACCGGACGGATCTCGCCCCGCCCGGGAGCTCTCAGCCAAAAGGCACACGGCATCGGGATCCTCCTGGACGCTACGACATGTGTTCGTTGATGCTGGGGATCTTGAGGACGCCGTCACGATACGCGGCGCCCATGGACTGCGCCATAAGTTCCGGGAGGCACGGTGACCGTACAAGAGCACCACGGCACAAGGCGGTTGGTGCAGAACACCACGGTCGGTCTGGGTGTGCAGCTGCTGGTGCTGGCGGTGCTGGACCGGGCGGTCGGCCTGGGCGCTGCGGGGTGGCTGGCGGGTGCGGTCTTCGCGGTGGTCACCTGGGCCGTGCTCACCCTCGCGCTACGCCGGTCGCCGGTGCGGTCGTTCGGCCCGGCCAACCGCGTCACGCTGGCCCGGACGATACTGGTCGGCGGGGTGACGGCGCTGGTCGCGGACTCCTTCGCCCGCCCGGCACCGGTCGCGGTGCTGATCGCGCTGGCCACCGTCGCGCTGCTGCTGGACGCCGTCGACGGTCAGGTCGCCCGGCGCACCGGAACGGCGACCCCGCTGGGCGCCCGCTTCGACATGGAGGTCGACGCCTTCCTCATCCTGGTGCTCTGCGTCCATCTCGCGGAGCCGCTGGGCGCCTGGGTGCTGACCATCGGTCTGATGCGGTACGCCTTCGTCGCGGCGTCCTGGGCGCTGCCGTGGCTGCGCGGTGCCCTGCCGCACAGCACGGCCCGCAAGGCGGTGGCGGCGGCGCAGGGGATCGTGCTGGTCGTGGCCAGTGCCGGGATCGTGCCGCGGGCCTGGGCGGCGGCCGCGGTGGCCGTGGCGCTGGCGCTGCTCGGGTGGTCGTTCGGGCGGGACGTCATAGGGCTGTGGCGGACCGGGGTGAGCCCGCGGACGGTTCAGGGAAGTCAGGCCCTCAAGTCCCTGCGTGCCGCCCCAGATAGACGACCAGTGCCAGGAAGATCAGCACCAGGTTCGTGACGACGACGGTGAGCACTATCCGGCGCCACAGGCTGTGCCGGGGCGCCCGGTGGGTCAGCAGCACCGTGCCGGGCAGCCGCGCGAGCCGGGCGCCGGGACGGATCGCGGTGGTACGGGCCCGGCGGACCCCGCAGCGCGGCGAGGTGCGGCGGCGGGCGGCGAGCTCCGGGCAGCTACGGGCGTGCCCACGGGCCGTGCGGACGGGGGCGCCCGGGGAGCGCCCCCGGCAAGGGTGATGGGCGCGCGGCCCGGAGTGCGTGGGTATGCAGGTGCGTGAACGGACCGCCCGCCAGGACGGCGGCCCCTTGCGCCTCGCTACCACGCATGCCCTCCGCGAATCAGGCTGATGGGGGATAACTGTATCCCCTCCGCCCGTCCGCTGCGCTTGGCTGGCTGCCTACGTTTCCGGCTGTCCCGCCGTGGGGGTGTCTCGCCGTTGCGCCTGCGGCGGGCGGTGCCGCTGCGCGGGGCTGTTCGGCTGCCGGTGACGGGCCTCCGGGGCCTGGTGTGTGGACTGCTTCGCTTTACGTCCACACACCAGGCC
>NZ_JBSFYC010000131.1:0-11044 GCF_053595675.1 Streptomyces sp. NPDC002446
GGCCCCTCGCATGGCGAGGGGCCTCAGTGTTACGTGCGCCGCCAGGGACTCGAACCCCGGACCCGCTGATTAAGAGTCAGCTGCTCTAACCAACTGAGCTAGCGGCGCGCGCTGACCTGAAGAACTTTACACGAACTCGGGAGGTGCTCCGTACCCACGACCGGGCCCCTCACGCACTCGGGCCATGTGATCCCCGCCACTCGCGCCCCTGGCCCCGGGATGCCCTACCGCACCGAACCCCCTCCCCGCAGGGGCCGGAAGTCCCGTGATCTTGGGACCTTCGGCTGTCGGACCGCCCGAATTGCTCTGTGAGGATCGACTACGGCACGTCCGTGGCCGTAGGTCATCAGTTGCCCCGTCAACATGCGATATCTCCTGCCGGTTGAGAGGCTGAGGTCAGCGCCGGGGCACAGGGAACGCAACGAACGAGGAGGGGGCCGGCCATGGCGTCCGTCACTCCTCCCGCACCTCCCGCAACCCCACCCTCCACAGCAACGTCTGCCAGGACGCGCGCCCCGGACCGGGGCCCCGGGACTCGCTCCTCCGTCGGAAAGGTTGATCGTCATGGTGTCGACAGCCAAGCGCACCCTTGAGATGCAGCTCGTCCTCGGGCCGCGCGACGCGGTTCCGGTGGCCGGGCGGTTCAGCTACCGCAGCGACCGCCCGTACGAGGTCGAGGTCGCCTTCATCAGCCGGGGTCGCACGGTCTCGACCTGGCTGTTCGCCCGCGATCTGCTGATCGGCGGGCTGCGCGAGGAAGTGGGGGAGGGGGACGTGCGGGTGTGGGCGTTCCGCCGGCCGGGCGAGGCGCGCCGCGTCCACATCGAGCTGTCCACCGGCAGCTCCGTCTGTGAGCTGTCCGTACGCGCGACGGAACTGACCGCATGGCTGGAGCAGACGGCGGCGATCGTGCCGCCCGGCCACGAGGGCCGCTTTCTCGACCTGGACACCCACCTGGCCCGGTTGCTGGCGGGGAAGTGCTGATGGGGGGCACGGTGACGATGACTACGGCCATGGACGGTGCGGCTGCGGCCGAGGCCGCGCAGACGGCGGCGGCCGGGCAGGAGGCGGCGACCGGGCGGGAGGGTGCGACCGTTCCTGTTCAGCGGGGCGGCGCACCGCTGCCCGCGCCCGGCTCCGGCATACCGTCCGCCGCCCCGGCGGAGCACGCCGCCGGGGCGGCGGAGGGCGCACCCGCGCCGCACGACCCGTGCGCGCACGGCTTTCTGCCCGAGCGGCCGCCGGTCCGTTCCATGATCGGAACCTGGACCAGGCTGGACGCCATGGCGCGCGCGGCCGCGGTCGCGCCCGACCGGGAGGCCGCGGTCGCCCTGGTCGAACGCGCCCGCCGGGCCGATGAGTTGGCGGCCCTGCGGCAGCGGGTCTCGCGCCTCTCGCTGCGCAACGCGGAGGCGGCCGCCATGCGGATCGCGGTCATCGCGGTGTCCTGCGGCTGGTGCGGACTCGACCCGCAGGCGCCGGCCGCACGGCAGGTCGCCGACGAGGCGTTCCTGGACCTGTGGGCGGCCGTCGCGCACCGCATCGACCACGACCAGTTCGTCGCGCTGCCCACCCTCGCCCTCCACAACTGGGCCCCCGAACGCAAGCCGCGCCGCCACATCCCCATCGACCAGCTGGCCCGCACCGAGCAGCTCGTACCGATCGTGCGCTGGGCGCCGGAGGGCCAGCCGCTCAGCCGGCTGGACCGGCTGATGCTGGCCGCGACCCGGCTGGAGGCGCACGGCATCTGGCTCTTCCGGCTCGCCGAGACCCTCGCGGGCCGCTCGCCCGACGACTCCTCCACCCCGACGGCGCTGCGCCGGCTGGTCCGCGTCCAGCACGCGCTGCGCCTCCAGCTCCACGCCGAGGCGGCGGAACTGGCGGCCGCGCCCACGACGCCCCAGCAGCGGGCCGTGCTCGGTGCGCTCGCCGAACACGGCGCCCTGGAACCCCCGGTGCTCCAGGCCGCCGAGGCGGTGCTGGGCATCGGCGGCCGCCGCATGGGGGAGGGCCGGCGCCAGCTGCTGCGCCGCCATCTGCCCGCGCAGCACCGCGCCTGGCTCAGCGCGATGGACCGGCACTGCGCCCCGGTACGCACCCTCGCCCACCGCGGCGGCCCCGATGCGGCCGTCTACCGCGAGGCCCAGGAGTCCCTGATCGCCCTGCGCCGCACCTACACGGCGCTGGTGCACACCGCCGCCCGCCCCGCCGCGGCCGACCCGCTCCCGGCGGCCGCCTGACGGCCCCTCGGCGCGGGCCGCCCCGGCCCGGGTCCGCCCCGCCGGCCCGCCGCCGGGGCGGCCGTCGATCCGTTCATTGGTCTGGACATGACCAATGCCGCTCACTAGTCTGCCGTCTGGTCTAGACCGCGCTTCACGCACCGCACTCGGCTCATGGAACTCCCCCCACGTTCTTCAGGAGCGAAGCATGCGCAAAAAGATCAGTGCCGCCGTGATCGGCCTCGGCGTCCTCGGCGTCTCCCTGCTCTCGACCGGCAGCGCCACCGGCCACGGCTACAGCGACGCACCCCCCAGCCGTCAGGCGCTCTGCGCCAACGGCACCGTCAAGGACTGCGGCGCCATCCAGTACGAACCGCAGAGCGTCGAGGCCCCCAAGGGCTTCCCGGCCGCCGGCCCCGCGGACGGCAAGATCTGCTCCGGCGGCCATGAGAACTTCGCCGAACTCGACGACCCGCGCGGCGGCGCATGGCCCGGCACCAAGCTCTCCCCGGGCCAGGGCTACACCTTCACCTGGCGGCTGACGGCACGTCACGCCACCACCGACTTCCAGTACTTCATCACCAAGGACGGCTACGACCCCGGCAAGCCGCTGACCCGCGCCGACCTCGAACCCGAGCCGTTCATGACCGTCCCCATGGGTGGCGCGCAGCCGGGCGGGACCGTCCAGCACCAGGGCACCGTCCCCACCCAGAAGTCCGGCCGCCACCTCATCCTGGGCGTCTGGAACATCGCCGACACCGGCAACGCCTTCTACGCCTGCTCGGACGTCGACCTCTCCTGACCCCGTGGGCCACCGGATCGGCGCACGCTACGGCGAACCCGCCCTCACCCACCATGAGTTGGCGGGGGCGGCCGCCGAGCGGGCGGCGCTGGCCGGCGCCGCCGTGGCCGGGATCAACCCCACCCGGCGCGGCCCGGAGCGCTCCCCCGAGCGGGCAGCTCTTGGAATATCCCGCCTCACGAATGGACAGGAACTAGGGCATGCCGGGCAGACAGTGCCTCGGCTGTCACCTTGATCACCATTCTGAGAAGGGAGCAGGACATGGAACCTGACGAGCTCGAAGCGCTAGCCGCGTCCACGGTCGACGAGGCCGAGCCAGTGGAGGGAGGGCAGTACTTCATTACCTGGAAAGACACGGCGTCCTACCGGGAGCCAGGGGGGAACCCCGTCGGGCTTCTCAGGGCTGGCCGCAACGGCTTCTATGGCCAGAAGAACTTCAGCGAGGCTCGTGTTACCGACGGCGAGTACACGAGCACCTGGTGGGCGCAGACCAACGACCACTCCGGCAACCGGCAGGTATGGGTCAACACCATCTACTTCAAGGGCGGTGAAAACGACCAGCCCGTCGAAGGACTGCGCCAGCTTTAGGCATCGAGCAAGACCCGGTGAAGGGCCCGCTACAAACCTGGCGGGCCCTTCACTGGGTCACGCCCGCCTCCTCGACCGTCCTGGACATGCCCGCCACGCATCACCGCAGGTCAACGTCGACACGGGCACACGGAAGACCGGAAAAGTCGAGTTCGACCACATACGGCACCTGGACTGGATCAAACCCAGCGAGCTGCCGCGCGCCCGCTTCGACGCGGCCGGGCGCCTGCTGAACGGGGGAGCAGGCGATAGGCGAGCTGGTCAACCGCGGCCGCAGCTCCTTCGAGGGCTACTGGCGCAACCCCCCGGCGACCGCCGCGCGCACCCGCGGGGCGGCGGACGGCGCCCGGCCGCCCCCGCCGGGCGCGGCTACCGCCCGTTCACCGACGGGGACCGGGCCGCGCTCCTGGCCCGGTACCGCGAGCACGGCCGGGAGGGCCTGCTGGGGCGGTGACCTGCACCAAAGCGAAGTGGGCGCTCCCGGAGAACCGGAAACGCCCACTTCTTACGTGCGCCGCCAGGGACTCGAACCCCGGACCCGCTGATTAAGAGTCAGCTGCTCTAACCAACTGAGCTAGCGGCGCGCGCTGACGAAAGAAATACTACCTGGTCGAGAGGGGTGCTCATGACCACGGCCGCCGGCCCCGGCGCCGCGCCGCTCAGATCGCCAGCGACAGCAGGACCGGAGCGGCCTTGCGGTTGAGGGTGTCCGCCGCCTGGCGCAGGCGGTGGGCGTGCTCCAGCGGCATGGACAGCGCCAGGCAGCCGACCGTCGATCCGGCGGTGATCGGCACGGCCGCGCAGACCGTACCGACGGCGTACTCCTGGAGGTCCAGGACGGGGACCGTGGGCGGCTGGCTGTCGAGCTTGTGGAAGAGGACCTTCTCGTTGGTGATCGTCCGGGAGGTGAGCCGGGCGGTCTTGTGCCGGGAGAGGTGGTCCTTGCGGCCGTCGTGGTCGAGCTGCGCGAGCAGGCACTTGCCGACCGCGCTGGCGTGCGCCGTGCGGTGGAACTCGGCCCACTCGTTGACCTTGGGGGCCAGCGGTCCGTCGGCGTAGTGGAGGATCTTGACCTCGCCGTCGATGTACCGGCTGATGTAGACCGCCGCGCCGACCGAGTCGCGCAGCTGGTCGAGGGTGAGCTGCAGCTTGTCGCGCAGGGCCCGGTCGCGGTCGCCGCCCGACCCCAGGAGCAGGAGCGATTCACCGACGACATACGCCCCGTCGGCGAGCTGCTCGACATAGCCCTCGCGCCGCAGCATCGACAGCATGTGGGCGAGCTGGCCGGGGGACAGGCCGGTTTCCCGGGCGATCTGCGCATCCGCCACGCCACCGGCGTGCCTGGAGATCGTTTCGAGTACGCGCAGGGCGTACTGCACCGAATGGAACGGCGCGGTCGGCTCGGGCTTCAGCGCCACGGTGTCCCCCTAGCAGGTTGTTACCGCTTGCGTCGTGACCGTCGTCGATGGGCGCGGCCGACCACATGCGCGACCGGTCCCGGACAACGAGGCTGCTATCACGATAGCGGTCAACGGCCCTCGATGGAGGGGGTCTTGACTGAAAAGAGGTGCGCCTCGGTTTTCTGTACAGGCGCTTGAGACAGTGGCATATGCCAAGGTCACGAAGCCGGGTGCCGGGGAGCTGTGCGCTCCGGTGGCACCCGGTCGCCCCGGGGCGCAGCCGGGAAGAGCCCCTGGAGGGTACGGAATCAGCCATTTCTACTGGCCGGTTCCGCCAGGCGTCGGAAGTGCCTGTTCAGGACGTCCGCAGCAGCTTCGCGTCACCGGTCCACTTGATCTTGCTGCCCTGCCACGTGCTGACGTACCAGAGGAAGATGCGCTTCTCGGCCAACTGGCGGTCGAAGTCGCAGATCTGCCGGCCGCCCTGGTAGGTGCCGTAGCAGCGGAATCCGGGGGTGGCCGCCGGAGTTGGTCTGGCCGCGTACCTGGCGGTGTCCTTGATCCAGACCCGGTCGCGCTTGGCGCGGAAGCACGCCATACCGGCCATCTTCCGGCCGTTCGCGGCGAGCGCGGCCCCCGTGGCCCCCGCGGCGCCCGGCGGCGAACAAGCGGTGAACGAGCGGGGAATGAGAAAGGGTGGTGTACCCCGGAGGGGGGCACACCACCCGGTTTCGGCGGTGCTTATCGCGTGCGGGTCACAGCACGGCGCTCAGGAATTCCCGGGTACGCTCGTGCTCCGGCTCCGTGAAGATCTTCTCCGGGGAGCCGGATTCGATGACCCGGCCCGCGTCGAACATCAGGACGTCGTCGGAGATGTCCCGGGCGAAGTTCATCTCATGGGTCACGCAGAGCATCGTGATGTCCGTGGTGTGCGCGATGTCCCGCAGGACGTCCAGCACCCCGGCCACCAGCTCCGGGTCGAGCGCCGAGGTCACCTCGTCCAGCAGCAGCACCTGCGGGCGCATCGCCAGCGCGCGGGCGATGGCGACCCGCTGCTGCTGGCCGCCGGAGAGCTGGGTGGGGTACTTGTCGAGGTGCTCGGTCAGCCCCACCAGGTCCAGCAGCTCGCGGGCCCGCTCCTCGGCGGCGTCCTTGCTCAGGCCCAGGACGTGCACCGGCGCCTCGGTGATGTTGCGCAGCACCTTCATGTTGGGGAAGAGGTTGAACTGCTGGAACACCATGCCGATGTTCTTGCGGACCTCCCGGGTGTGCTTCTCCCCGGCCGGTACGAGCTTGCCGCCCTTCTCCTCGTGCGTCAGATACTCGCCGCCGACCTTGATGGTGCCCTCGTCCGGCTTCAGCAGCGTCATCAGCAGCCGCAGGATCGTGGTCTTGCCGGAGCCGGACGGGCCGATGAGGGTGACGTGCTTGCCCGAGGAGACGGTGAAGTCCAGTGAGTCCAGGACGGTGTGCGTCCCGAACCGCTTGGTGACGTGGTCGAAGCGGATCAGCTCGCCGCCCCTGTCGGCGGGGCCGGCGGTCTCTGCGGCGCGGTCTTCGGTGTGATTGCTCTCAGCGGACAAGACGACGCTCCAGGGCTCGCAGAAGGAGAGAGGTGGGGTAGGAGATGACGACGAAGAGGATGCCGACGACGGTGATCGGCTCCAGGTAGTCGAAGGTGGTGGCGCTGATGCTGTTCGCCTGGAAGAGCATGTCCGCGACGGTGATACCGGCCAGCATCGGCGTGTCCTTGAACATCGCGATGACGTAGTTGCCGAGCGCGGGCACCACACGCCGGAAGGCCTGCGGCAGGATCACCGCGATCCAGGTGCGCCGGCGCGGCAGGCTCAGCGCCGTGGCGGCCTCCCACTGGCCGGGCGGGACCCCGTCGATGCCGGCGCGGTAGACCTCGGCGGTGTACGTCGAGTAGTGCAGGCCCAGACCGATCACGCCCGTGGTCAGCGGCGCGAAGGTCAGCCCCCAGCTCGGCAGGACGAAGAACAGGAAGAACAGCTGCACCAGCAGCGGGGTGTTGCGGACGAATTCGACGACGACGCTGACCGGCCAGGTCACCCAGCGGCTCGGCGAGCGCAGGGCGAGCGCCCACACCAGCCCGAGCGCGAAGGCCACCAGTGAGCCGTAGACCGTCGCCTGGACGGTGATCCACAGCCCCTTGAGGAGGTCGGGCATGATCTCGCCGATATAGCTCCACGACCAGTTGTTCACGGCTTACCTCCGGTGGCCAGCGCCTCGGGGCCCTGCTTCTCGACGGGCAGCTTGCGGGAGAACCAGCCCTCTCCCTTGGGCACCGCCCGGCCGACCGAGGCCTTGGCGCGGCGCTCCAGCACCCGCATCACGCGGGTCACCAGGAACGCGACCACGAAGTACAGGACGAGGATGATGCCGTAGACCTGGGCGCTCTGGCCCGTCGACAGCCGGGCCAGCTTGGCCTGGAAGGTGAGCTCGCCGATGGACAGCAGCGACGCCAGCGCGGTGCCCTTGAGCAGCTCGATCAGCAGGTTGTTGAACGGCGGCATCATCTCGGGCACGGCCTGCGGTAGCAGCACCTTCCGCAGCCGCTGCCAGGGCGTGAAGCTCAGCGCGATGGCCGCCTCCCGCTGGGCGGCCGGCACCGCCTGGAGCGCGCCGCGCACGACCTCGGAGCCGTACGCGCCGTACGACAGGCCGAGCGCCAGGGTGCCCGCCCAGATGCCGACGAGCTGCCAGCCCAGCAGCGGCAGCGCGAAGAACAGCCAGAACATCAGCACCAGCGCCGAGGTGCCGCGGAAGAACTCCACGTACACACCGGACAGGAAGCGGACGATCCAGAAGCGCGAGGTGCGCGCCAGACCGATGCCGAAGGCGACGGCGGCGGCCAGGGCGGCGCTGTAGACCATCAGCTGGACGGTGATCCACAGCCCTTCGAGGAAGAGTTCCCACAGCGCAGAGGTCACTTGTCGCAGAGCTCCTTCGCGGTGAGGTCGGTCATGAACTCCTCGGTGAAGCCGTACGGCTTGGCGATCCGCAGCAGTTCGCCGCTCTTCTTCATCTTGTGCAGCTCGCGGTTGAAGGCGTCCCGCAGCTTGGTCTCGCCGATCCGGAAGCCGTAGCCGCCGCCGTCGCGCTGGAGCTTGCCGTCGACCTTGGGGGTGAACGGCTCGGTCATCTCGACCTTCGGGTGCTGACCGGTCTTCAGCGCCTCGATCATGGTCAGCGCCGTACCGGCGAAGGCGTCGATCCGGCCGGCCTCCAGTGCCTCCATTCCGGCGATCTGGTCGCCGTAGGTCTGGATCGTGCTCCGCTTGACGCCGTTGCCGACCGCGTAGTCGATCTCCGCATAGCCGATACCGGTGCCCATGCGCAGATGCTGCTTGGCGACGTCCGGATAGTCCTTGATCTTCTTCGGGTTCCCCTTGGGCACGAGGAACGCGTCCTTCGACTCGTAGTCCGGGTCCGAGAAGAGCACCGCCTGGCAGCGCGCCTTGTTGATGAACATGCCCGCGACGATCACGTCGTACTGGAAGGAGTGCAGGCCGGGCACGAGGGCGCCGAACTCGACCGGCACCGGCTCGAACTTCTTGATCCCCAGCCGCTGGAAGATCGTCTTGGCGACCGCGGGCGCCTCGCCGGTCAGCTCGCCCTTGCTGTTGATGGCGGCGTACGGCGGTTCGCTGGCGATTCCCATGCGTACGGTGCCCCGGCTGCGCAGGTCCTCCAGCAGGTGGCCGCCGCCCGTCGCCCCGGTGACGTCCACGCGCGAGCAGCCGGTGGCCGCTCCCAGGGCACCCGCTGCGCCGAGCGCCGCTACCCCCGCGAGCAGCGACCGGCGGCGGATGCCGGGTGTCAATTGGCCTGGGTTCTCTGAGGTGTTCCATGGTGGTGGAGCCATGGGCGCGCGGCTACCCGAACCCCTGGCAGATATGCCGATAGTTTCCGGCCCTTGATGCAAGCGGTCGGGAGTTGTTCCGTACTGTTCCATGCTGTTCCGTACGCCGGTATTGCCCCCTACGATCCGAGCATGACCGATCGCTTCATCGAAGTCTCGCTCGACAAGCGCGGAGTGCGCTGCACGGCGAAGTTGCTCGACGACCGCGCGCCGATCACCTGCAATGCCGTATGGGACGCCCTCCCGCTCGGCGGCGACGTCTACCACGCCAAATACGCCCGCAACGAGATCTACGCCCTGCTGCCGCCGTTCGCGCCGCAGGAGCCGCCGCTGGAGAATCCGACGATCACCCCGATCCCCGGTGATCTGTGCTATTTCACCTTCAGCGACACCCAACTGGGTACCGCGTCCTACGGCTACGAGAACCAGGCCGCGCACCGGGGCCGCGCCACCGTCGTCGATCTCGCGCTCTTCTACGAACGCAACAATCTGCTGATCAACGGCGACGCGGGCTGGGTTCCCGGCATCGTGTGGGGCAGCGTCGTCGACGGCCTGGACCGGATGGCCGACGCCTGCCAGGACCTGTGGCGGGCCGGCGCCCTGGGCGAGACCCTCAACTTCCGGCGGGCCTAGGGCCTGTCCCGGGCGGCGCGGGGATCTCTGCCGTCCCCGCCTCGTAGAGCGCGTGCGCGGCGCGCAGGACCAGCGCGTCCGCGTGCCGCGCGCCGACCAGCTGGACGCCGATCGGCAGGCCGTCGCCGTCCACCCCGCACGGCAGTGTCGCGGCCGGCTGCTGGGTGAGGTTGAAGGGGTAGGTGAACGGAGTCCAGCCCGTCCAGCGGGTGTGGCCCGAACCGGAGGGCACTTCCACGCCGGCCTCGAAGGCGGTGATCGGTTCCGTCGGGGTCACCAGCAGGTCGTAGGCGCTGTGGAAGCGGCCCATCGCCTGGCCGAGCGCCATCCGTGTGTCGACCGCCGCCAGATAGTCCAGCGCGCTGTAGCGGGCGCCCTGCTCGCAGATCTCCCGTAGCCCCGGGTCCAGCAGCGCCCGGTCCGCGTCGTCCAGATGCTGCACCACCCGGGCGGCACCGCTGAACCACAGCGTGTGGAACGCCTCCACCGGGTCGGCGATGCCCGGGTCGATCTCCTCGACGGACGCGCCGAGCCCGGCGAGCGTCTCCACCGCCCCGCGCACCGCCGCGGCGACCGCCGGGGCGACGGGCACGTCCCAGCCGAGCGAGGGGCTGTAGGCCACCCGCAGCCCGGAGACCGGACCGGCCAGCGCCGCGCGGAACGAGCCGGCGGCCGCGCCGAGCTGCGACCAGTCCCGCCAGTCCGCGGCGCTGATCACGTCCATGAGCAGCGCCGCGTCCGCCGCGTCCCGGGTCATCGGGCCGACGTGCGCCAGCGTCCCGAACGGGCTCGCCGGATACAGCGGAACCCGCCCGTAGGTCGCCTTGAGCGCGAAGATCCCGCAGAAGGACGCCGGGATGCGCACCGACCCGCCGCCGTCCGTGCCCAGACTCAGCGGCCCGGCGCCCAGCGCCACCGCCGCCCCGCTGCCGCCGCTGGAGCCGCCCGCGGTGCGCCCGGGGTCGTACGGATTGCCCGTCACTCCGTGCCGCGGACTGTCGGTGACACCCTTCCAGCCGAACTCCGGGGTGGTCGTCTTGCCGAGGAACACCGCGCCGGACTCCCGTAGCCGGGCCACCGCCGGCGCGTCCTCCTCCCACGGCCCCTCGGCCCGCACCGTCCGCGAACCGCGCAGCGTCGGCGCGCCCCGCATCAGCAGGATGTCCTTGACGGTGACCGGCACCCCGTCCACCGGCCCGGCCGGGGTGCCGGCCCGCCAGCGCTCCGCCGACTCCCCGGCCTCCGCCAGTGCCCGGTCCGCGTCGATCCGGGTGAAGCAGTTCGTGGCGGCCTGCGCGGCCTCGGCGCGCTCCAGGGCCGCGCGGGCGGCCTCGACGGGGGAGAACTCGCCGGCCGCGTACCCGGCCGTCAGGCGCGTGGCGGTCAGGTCGGCGAGGTCGGTCGGTTCGGTGGTCATGCGTCCTCCGAGCGTCGGCCGCCCCGGCGGGGCTAGTGGGGACGGGCTCGGGCCTGGCCGACGGGTCGGGCCCTAGGCCGGGTGAATCGGGCCCTAGGC
>NZ_JBSFYC010000132.1:0-10738 GCF_053595675.1 Streptomyces sp. NPDC002446
ACCGCCATCTGGCACAACTGGACCGCAGGCACACCAGCCAAACGCTCACTGATCGCGTACGACCACTGAAGACATCGGACTCAATCATCTAGGGGTTCTGTTCCCCCACCCCGTAGGGCCCGCCCCCGCCCTCATACGCCGCCGCCGGCGCCGGGTGCTCCGCCCCCAGCCCGCGAGCCGGGCCCTGGCACCCCTGGGCCGCTGCGATACCGAGTGCCACCAGCAGCGTCACCACCACGAACACGATGACCCGCTGACGCAGCAGCCGCCGGTCGGGGCCGGGTCGCCGCCCGCCCGAGGCCGTACGCACCGGCGTACGCGAACCGTTTCGCCCCGTGGGCCGCGAGACCGGACCGCGACGCGCGTTGCGCCCGCCGGTCCGCGGGCCGTTCCCCGCGCCCGACGCCGGACCGGCCGGCCGGGACACGGAGTCCCGCGGCGCCGCGGGACGGGACATGTGCGGACGCGGCGAGGGCGTGCCCGCCGTCCCCCGCTCGGTGCGCTGGCGCGCGTACTCCTCGGCCCGCTGGCCCGTCGGGCGGTCCGGCGGACGGCGCTCCGCCCGGCCCCAACCCGACCCGCCGCCGGCGCCGTTCTCCAGCGGCCCACCGGACAGACCGTGCGCCTCACGGGCCGCGATCTCCTTGAGCCGCAAGGACAGCGACAGCGTGCTGGGGCGGTCCGCCGGGTCCTTGGCCAGGCACGACGCGAGCAGCGGCGCCAACGCGTCCGGCACCCCGGCCAGCTGCGCCTCCTCATGGACCACGCGGTAGAGCATGACCTCCGAACTGCCCTGCCCGAAGGGGGAGTCCGCGGTGCAGGTGTACGCCAGGGTCGCGCCCAGCGCGAAGATGTCGGTGGCCGGCGTCACCGCCGCCCCCCGCACCTGCTCCGGCGCCAGAAAGCCCGGCGAGCCGACGGCCGTACCGACGTGCGTCAGCGTGCTGGCGCCCGTCGCCCAGGCGATGCCGAAATCGATGATCCGCGGGCCCTTGGGCGACAGCAGAATGTTGGACGGCTTCAGATCGCGGTGCACCACACCCGCGTCGTGCACGGCCAGCAGCCCCTCGGACAGCGCGGCCCCGATCGAGGCGACCTGCGCCGGGGACAGCGGCCCCTCCGCATTGACCTTGTCGTGCAGCGAGGGCCCCGGTACGTACTGGGTGGCGAACCAGGGGCGGTCGGCGTCGAGATCCGCCGCCACCAGGCGGGCCGTGCAGCCGCCGCGGATCCGGCGGGCCGCCGAGACCTCGCGTGCGAACCGCGAACGGAACTCCTGATCCTCCGCCAGATCCGGCCGGATCACCTTCAGCGCCACCCGCTGCCCGCGCTTGTCCGAACCGAGATAGACCACGCCCATCCCGCCCGCGCCGAGCCGTCGGTGCAGCCGGAACGTCCCGACGACACGCGGGTCCTCGCGTCGGAGCCGCATCATCGCCATGTCCGTCCCCTACCTGCGGTGGGGAAGACCCCTCCGCTGCCAACCGTCTGACGTGGCACAGCTTACGGATTGACGGCTCACTGTGCTGATAGGCCGCGCATGCGTCGGCGACCGGATTGTCGGTGGCCGGTGCGATCCTCGAACTGCGGCAGCAAACCGGCCGCCGCATGGCCAGAATCCCCCTGCACGGCCCCAAAGGTCCGATACGCAAGGGAGATTGACGCAACGCCAGGTGACCGGTCAGGTGGGGCGGGTGATGCCGGGGAGGCGTCCGGAGCGGCGGAAAGCGCGGCGGGAGGAGCGCACGGCGGGGGCGGGACGGTGCCGCACGGGGGAGCGTCAGACGTGAGCGAGGTCACTCCGGGGTCACCCATGAGGGGGCTGGTGGGCCGGCCGCCACGAAGGCCCCCTGGGGGATGTCCCCCAGCTCCCGGCGCCCCTCTCTCCACCCAGGGGAGTAGACGAGACGCCGTCCCGTCATCCTCCTGGATGCCGCCGAAGCGGTACGACGGCATGACGCCCCCGGCCCGCCGCGTGCCTAGTGTTGTCTCCAAGCGGCGGGCGCAGCACTCGTCCCCCGAGGTCAGACGCCCGCCGCTCCAGCCACGACGGGAGCGGGACGATGGATCGGACCTCAGGACGGACGGCGCTTCGGGCGCAGGGGCGCAGGCTCGCCTCGGCGCTCGGCGGCCACCAGTCCTCCGGTACCCGCCATCCCCTCGTCGCGGTGGCCATGGTGCTGCCGCTGGCGATCGTTCTCGCCGTGGTCTTCGGCGGCTGGGAAGCCGTCATCACACAGGCGTCGTCCGTGGCCGGAATGCTGGGGCGCTGAGCGGCGCCCCAGGCCCGGGAGAGCGGCCCGGGACGGGGACATCCGGCAAAAACCCCGTGGGGACGGGGGTGCGGCGGACGGCACGAGAGGCCGGGCATCTGGGGAGATGCCCGGCCTTCGCGCACTTCGGCCCCGCCGCCCGGCCCGCACCGCGCGTACGATCCCAGGCCGGGCCGCACCCACGCGCACCACCCCGGTGCACCCGGCCCCGGGGGAGGGCAACGATGACCGCACCACCACCAGGCCACCTCGCCGCCCTGACCGCCCTGGCCGCGGCATCCGACCCGGCCGCCACCCCCGAAGTAATCGCCCACCGCCCCGACGGCACCGTCGTCCGCAGCGGCCGTACGGTCGCCAAGGCCCACGCCCCCGACGCCGACCCGCACGACCTGACCGCCCGCCTGCGGATCGCCGCCCACCCCCTCCTGCGCGGCATCCTGCTGCCCCCGCTCCCGGTCACCGCCCCCGACGGCCTCCTCACCCACACCGACGACGGCCGCGCGCTCACCCGCTGGCCGTACGGCAGCCCGGTCCCGCCGGACGACCCGGACGCCGCCCCCTGGGAGGACGCCGCCCGGCTGCTGGCCCGCCTGCACGCCATAGACCCGCGCCAACTGCCCGGCCCCGTCCCGCCGATGCGCGGCCCCGCCAAGGCCGCCCGCGCCCTGGCCCGCATGCACAGCGCCCGCCCGCTCCCCGCCCCGCGCACACCGGGACCCGGAAACCTCCCCGCGGCCGCCGCGGTCACCGCCCGCGCCTGGCGCCTGCTGCCGCCCTGGGCCAGGGGCGCGGCCCCGCCGCCGCGCACCGGCCACCTCTGCCACGGCGATCTCCACCTGGGCCAGCTCGTCCGGCACCCGGCCGCGCAGGGCCCCTGGCTCCTGATAGACATCGACGACCTGGGCCTGGGCGACGGAGCCTGGGACCTGGCCCGCCCCGCCGCCTGGTTCGCCACCGGCCTGCTCGCGCCGGACATCTGGACGCGCTTCCTGGCCGCCTACCGCGCCGCGGGCGGCCGCGCCGTACGCCCCGACGGCGACCCCTGGCCCGACCTGGAGATACCCGCCCGCGCCCTGACCGTGCAGACCGCCGCGCTCGCCGTCGCCAAGGCGGCCGCCGCGGCCCGCCCCCTGGA
The DNA here is from genome assembly GCF_053595675.1 of Streptomyces sp. NPDC002446. Classification (NCBI taxonomy): domain Bacteria; kingdom Bacillati; phylum Actinomycetota; class Actinomycetes; order Kitasatosporales; family Streptomycetaceae; genus Streptomyces; species Streptomyces sp. NPDC002446. The sequence continues at coordinate 3,409 of NZ_JBSFYC010000132.1, forward strand.
CGAGACCGAGTCCGCGGTCATCGACGCCTGCGCCCGGATGACTTCCCTGCCGCCGCAGTTGGGGCCTGCCGCCCCCGTCGTAGGGTGAACACCTTGCCGCCGGGAGGCCGTTCGGGCGGCGCCGCCAAGAGCGGCACGGAACGCGACAGGAGTTGAGCCGACGATGCAGTGTCCCAAGTGCCATGCACCGATGCAGACGTACCAGCGCAACGGCGTCCAGATCGAGCAGTGCGCCGGCTGCCGGGGGATCTTCCTGGACTACGGGGAGCTGGAGGCGCTGACCCGCCTGGAGGCGCAGTGGGTCCAGCAGGCCCCGCCGCCGCCCGCCCCGCAGGCCTACCCCGCCGCCCCGGCCTGGGGAGCCCCGCATCAGGGCCACCACGGCCACCATGGGCACCACGGCCACCACCGCGGCTTCGGCCACATGCTGTTCTCGTCCTGAGAACGCCTGAGGGCCGGAGCACATTGCTCCGGCCCTCAGGTTCGGTGTGGACGATACTGGGATTGAACCAGTGACCTCTTCCGTGTCAGGGAAGCGCTCTCCCGCTGAGCTAATCGTCCTCGGGACCGCGGATCACGAAGATCCGCAGCTGCGTGCGCGATACTGGGATTGAACCAGTGACCTCTTCCGTGTCAGGGAAGCGCTCTCCCGCTGAGCTAATCGCGCGGGATCCGGCGGAGCCGGACCAGTGGACGATACTGGGATTGAACCAGTGACCTCTTCCGTGTCAGGGAAGCGCTCTCCCGCTGAGCTAATCGTCCTTGGAGGTGGAGACGGGATTTGAACCCGTGTAGACGGCTTTGCAGGCCGTTGCCTCGCCTCTCGGCCACTCCACCAGGAGTGAGGGGGTTCGGGAAGATCCCCCACATCGAGCGGACGACGAGACTCGAACTCGCGACATCCACCTTGGCAAGGTGGTGCTCTACCAACTGAGCTACGTCCGCAGGTGTCTCTCCCAGACTACGTCCGGAAGCTACTCCGCCTCCGGGGCGCTTCCGCGTCCCGGCGACGTGTTGAACTCTAGCGGATTCCGGGGCCAGTACAAAAACGCGTTTGTGCAGCGTGCTGCGCTGCTCGCTCGGCACAGGCGCGCTACGGGCCCCCGCCATAGACTCGCTGACGTGCACGACTTCGCTCCCATGGCCCGCTTCGGCGGCCTGATAGCCACCGGTCTGCGGGATGTGACCAGTGATCCCGCGGCCCTGGACTCCACGGGCTGGTGGGCGGTGGCCGCCGACTTCGAGGGCTCGGTGGTCTGCGCCCGCTTCGCCGACGTACGGCCCGCCACGCCCGCGGACGCGCCCGCCCCCGACGGCTGGTGCGGCCCCGCGCCCACCGCCTGGACCAGCTCCCTGGACCGCGCCGCCTATACAGGCGGCGTACGGCGCATCCGTGAACACATCGCGGCCGGCGACGTCTACCAGGTGAACCTCTGCCGGGTGCTGACCGCGCCGCTGCCCGACCCCGCCCGCACCGACGTGGACGCCCTCTCCGCGGTGCTGGCCCGCGGCAACCCCGCCCCGTACGCCGGCACGATCCGGCTGCCCGACCACGGCGTCGAGATCGCCAGCGCCTCCCCGGAGCTGTATCTGCGGCGCGACGGCCGCACCGTCTCCTCGGGACCGATCAAGGGCACCGGCCGGACCGCGGCCGACCTCTCGGACAAGGACCGGGCGGAGAACGTGATGATCGTGGACCTGGTCCGCAACGACCTCGGCCGGGTCTGCGCCACCGGTACGGTCACCGTCCCGGCACTGTGCGCCGTCGAACCCCACCCCGGCCTGGTCCACCTCGTCTCCACCGTGCGCGGCGAGCTCGCCGAGGCCAACGAGAAGACCGCCTGGGCGGACCTGCTGGACGCCACCTTCCCGCCCGGATCGGTCACCGGCGCCCCCAAGTCCAGCGCGCTGCGGATCATCGACGAACTGGAGACCGCCCCCCGCGGCCCCTACTGCGGAGGCATCGGCTGGGTCGACGCCGACCGCCGCACCGGCGAGCTCGCCGTCGGCATCCGCACCTTCTGGCTCGACCGCACCCCGCCCGCAGGGCCGGTACTCCGCTTCGGCGCCGGTGCCGGGATCATCTGGGACTCCGATCCGGAGCGGGAGTGGGCCGAGACCGAGTTGAAGGCCGGCCGACTGCTCGCGGTAGCGTCGGGGCTGCACGAGGTGAGCGGAGGAAAGCGATGAAGATCTGGCTCGACGGGGCACTGCGGGACGCCGAAGGCGCCCGGGTCTCGGTCTTCGACCACGGGCTGACCGTCGGCGACGGCGTCTTCGAGACCATCAAGGCCGACCACGGACGCGCCTTCGCCCTCACCCGCCACCTGGAGCGCCTGACCACCTCCGCCCGCGGCCTGGGCCTGCCCGACCCCGACCTCGACGAGGTAGGGCGCGGCTGCGCGGCCGTCCTCGACGCCAACCCGATGCCGCTGGGCCGGCTGCGGATCACCTACACCGGCGGCGTCTCCCCGCTCGGCTCGGACCGCGGCGAGGCCGGCCCCACGCTGGTCATCGCGCTCTCCGAGACGCGGCGCCGCCCCGACACCACCGCCGCCGTCACCGTCCCCTGGACCCGTAACGAACGCGGCGCGCTCGCCGGGCTGAAGACCACCTCGTACGGCGAGAACGTCGTCGCGCTGGCCCGCGCACGCGAACAGGGCGCCTCGGAGGCGCTGTTCGCCAACACCGTCGGCGCGCTCTGCGAAGGCACCGGCTCCAATGTCTTCGTCGTCCTGGACGGCGAACTGCACACCCCGCCGCTGCACTCCGGCTGCCTCGCGGGCATCACCCGCGCCCTGACCGTCGCCTGGGCCGGCGCCAAGGAGACCGATCTGCCGCTGGACGCCCTGGAGCGGGCCGAGGAGATCTTCCTGACCTCCACCCTGCGCGACGTCCAGGCCGTCACCCGGATCGACGGCCGCCAACTGGCCGACACCCCGGGCCCGGTGACCGCGGAAGCCATGCGGATCTTCGACGAGCAGTCCGCCGCCGACTTCGATCCGCGGTGATGACGGGCCCGCACCGGGGCGAGTAGAAAGTCCTCGTGACCACTACGCTGCGCCCCGCGGGACCGGAAGAACGACACGACGACGGCACCCGGGCCCGTCGGTACGACGTCTGTGTCAACAGCCGCCGGGTCGGCGGGATCCAGCTGACGACCGACGCCCGGTTCGGGCCGACGGCCGGCCGGATCGCGCACCTGGCCATCGACGCGGCGGACCGGCACCGCGGCCGGGCCACCGTCGCCGCGCTCGCCGCCGAGGAGGTGCTGCGCGGCTGGGGCTGCCGGCAGATCGAGCTGACCGTCCCGGCCGAGGCCGAGGCCGCCCTGCGGCTCGCGGCGGCGCTGGGCTACACCGAGCGCAGCCGCACGATGAGCAAGCCCCTCGCCGGGCCGCCGGACCTGCCGCAGGGCAGCCTCGACCGGCCGCTGAGCGAGGCGGAGTACCCGGCCTGGCGCCAGGCCGCACTCGCCGAGTACGTCCGTACCCAGACGGGACAGGGGATGTCCCGCGCCCGCGCCGAGGAGACCGCGCTGGCGGGCCACCGCGCGCTGCTGCCGGACGGCGCACAGACGCCCGACACGGCGCTGCGGATCCTCCTCCACGACGGCGCGGAGGTCGGCAGCGTCTGGGTCGCGCTGCGGATGCCGGGGCAGCCGGGCGGCTATGTCGTCGATGTCCACGTGGCACCCGCACACCGCGGGCGCGGCCACGGCCGCACGCTCATGCTGGTCGCCGAGCGCGAGAGCCTGGGCGCGGGCCGCGCCGTCCTCGGCCTGAACGTCTACGCGGGCAACGCCCCGGCCCGCGGCCTGTACGACTCACTGGGCTACCGCCCCACGTCGTACCTGCTGTGGAAGCCGATCCTGTGAGCGGATGAGCGGAGACCGCTCAGTCCCGCCCGTCCAGCAGACGGTCGGCGATCTCCTCGATACGGGCGCGCAGCCCCTCCTGGCTCTTGCCCCCGTCCAGCCGCTCGCCGTCGATCACATACGTCGGGGTGCCGGTCACCCCGATGGCCTTGCCCTCGGCCTGGTCCGCGTCGACGACCAGCAGATGCCGCCCGTCGATCAACGCGGTGTCGAGCTCCTCGGCGTCCAGGCCCAGCTCCCCGGCGACCTCCAGCAGCAGCTTCCCGCCGCGCTTGCCGAGCTCCTCGGTGCGCGCCAGCACCGCCTCGACGTACGGCCAGCCCTGCCCCTGCTCCATGGCCTCCTCGGCGGCCTGCGCGGCCAGGTAGGCGTGCTGGTGCTTCGCCAGGGGGAAGTGGCGCAGGCGGATGTCCAGCCGGTCGCCGTAGCGCTCGCGCAGCGCCCGCAGGTCCGTGAGGGCGGTGTGGCAGTCCGGGCACTGCAGTTCGCACCAGACGTCCAGGACGGGGCGGGCGGGCGTGGCGGAGGTGGCGTCGTTCATGGGGCCAGTCTTCCAGTCCGGCGCGGGCCGGCCGAACCGGGACCTGCGGAGGAGGATGACCCGGAGATGTCCCCGAGATGTCCCTGAGGACGTGCCGGAACATGGCCGACGGGGCGTGGGACAGGGCAGGATGGAAGGGAGCAGGGCGCCTGCTCGCCCATCCACCGGCAGGAGGACCGGATGCTGACCTCGACCGTCTGCGCCGCGGTGTCGGCAGCGGGCCTGGGCATCGCCGCGCTGACGGCGTACCGCAAGAGGTTCCTGGCTGCGACCCGCATCGCTGCCTTCTCGCTGATCCCCATCGGCCTGGTGATGACCGGCGTCATCGACTGGGTCACCGGCATCGTCTTCAAGCCCGCGGTCTGGGCCGGTTTCGGTCTGCTCGCGCTCTCCGCCCTGCTGTTCATGATCACCAGGGGTGTGGAGCGCCGCAGGGGCGGGATCGGCGGTCGCAGGGAGCGCAAGTCCGCGGCGGCCTCCAAGCCCGACGCGGTGGCGCCGGCCGCCTCCGTACCGTCCCTCGGCGCGGGCGGCGGGGCGGCCCGTCCGGCCGCCAAGGGGAAGGCGGCGCAGGGCAGGGACAGCGCACCGAAGGATGACTTCTCGGACATCGAAGCGATCCTGAAAAAGCACGGGATCTGATGAACTACCGCTGCTGAGCCGCCTATTGGGCGTAGTCAGACGATCATCTGCGTCATGATGCGCGCGAGATGAACGATGAGTGCGCCCTCGCCCAAGACGACGCCCCGTCCGCCGAACCGCGCGGTTGCCTGTTCGCGCTGTCCCAGCCGCCGCTGATGCTCTTCCTCGCCGTCATCGGCTTCCTGCTGCTTCTCGGTGCCGTCCACGACCTCTTCATCCTGTGAGGCCGGTGGTGCGGCGCCGCGCCACGGCGGGCCTCAGCCCGCTGCCTCCCGCCGCCGTGCCCGGTAGGCCGCGACATGCAGGCGGTTTCCGCAGGTGCGGCTGTCGCAGTAGCGGCGTGAGCGGTTGCGGGAGAGGTCGACGAAGGCGTGCCGGCAGTCCGGTGCCTCGCAGTACCGCAGCCGCTCGCGCTCGCCGGCGACGACGATGAAGGCCAGCGCCATCCCGCCGTCCGCGGCCAGGTGGTCGGCGACCGACGCGCCCGGTGCGAAGTAGTGGACATGCCAGTCGTACCCGTCGTGGTCGGTCAGCTGCGGTGTGGTGCCCGCCGAGGCGACCAGCGCATTGAGCCGCTCGGCCGCGGTGCGGTCGTCCCCGGCCGCGAAGACCTCGGCGAACCGCGCGCGGACCGCCCGTACGGCCGCCAGGTCGCCCGGGTCCAGCGCGCCCACATCGCTGACGTCGTTGCGCCGTACGAAGTCCTCCAGGGCCGCGAGGTCGGTCAGGCTGTCCGGAGCGCCGGGCGCTTCGCCCTCCGGAGCGGTGTTGAGCAGGTCGACGACCGCGCCCAGCGCACACCGGGTGTCATGGGTGATCATCACGGTTCCGCTCCCTGGCAGGGTGGGGCCGGACGGGTGCCGCCCCCGGGTGTCGTTGGCGAATGGTCGCCGACTCTAGCGCCTCGAACAAGCTTCAGCGCCGTCTCCGCGGTGGGTCCGCGGCGACGACGCCGAAGTGTGCCGTATGAACTTGTCGGTCCTGCGCCGTCTCCCCGAGTCGGACGGTCGCAAGTGTGAGCGGGTGGGTGCTTTGGGTAACCGTTCTGCGTCTCAGCTCTCCGCAAGGATGTGGGAGAGCTCGGTGTCGAGATCGAAATGCCGGTGCTCCGTACCGGGCGGTACGGCGGCATCGGTCCTTTTGAGGAACGACTCGAGGGCCCGTGCGGGCGCCTCGAGCAGCGCCTCGCCTTCCGGGGAACTCAGGGCGATGCAGACAACGCCCTGCCCGTGGCTCCGGGACGGCCATACGCGGACGTCTCCGGTGCCGGTGGGCCGGTGCAGCCCCTCGGCGAGGAGGTCGCGGGCGAAAACCCACTCGACGGTCTCCTCGGCTCCGGTATGGAAGGTGGCATGCACGGCATAGGGATCGGCCGTGTCATACCGCAGGCCCGCGGGTACAGGCAGTGAGGACTCGCTCGACACAACGAGGCGCAGGTGCAGCTCGCAGCTGACCGTGGTGTTCATAAGCGCCAGGGCCTTTCGCTCAGTGTGCGCTCGGGGATTCGCACGTCGGCGAAATCGACATGCCACCTACGGTGCCGTTGTAAACCCCTCTGACGGTTTTGCCTGGTTTCAGGTACCTCTTACGGCGGATTGCGAGATCGTCCTCGACGGTAATTCCGCGGAGCCATCCCGTCCGGTAAGTTTGGCGGTATGAATACGCAGAGTAACGGGGGGCCGGGAGTCGTCGAGGAGGATGCCGTGCCGGCCGAACAGCCACTTGGATCGCGGGCACCGCACTTCATCAAGCGCTCCCGGCCGCTGCACATGAGCTGGCAGGTCGGAGTCTTCGTCGTCGGTCTCGCGGTGGTCGTGGCCGGCGTGATCATGCTGCCGCTGCCGGGGCCCGGCTGGCTGGTGATCTTCGGCGGTATGGCGATCTGGGCGACGGAATTCGTCTGGGCCCAGCTGGTGCTGCGGTGGACCAAGCGAAAGGTCACCGAAGCGGCCCAGAAGGCGCTCGACCCCAAGGTGCGCCGCCGCAACATCATTCTGACCACCATCGGCGTGGTCGTCATCGCGGCGCTGCTCGCGGTCTACGTGTGGAAGTTCGGCTTCGCCATGCCCTGGAACGTCTCCGAGTGACATGGTCAAAAGTGCCCGCCGACGTGGGGTAATGTTGGCGGTGCGCCCGGGCGATTAGCTCAGTGGGAGAGCGCTTCGTTCACACCGAAGAGGTCACTGGTTCGAACCCAGTATCGCCCACCCGGGACGACGGCCCGGAGACTCCCAATCACCCGGCCGTCCGACTTGTTTGGCGTGTTCGGA
>NZ_JBSFYC010000133.1:0-10498 GCF_053595675.1 Streptomyces sp. NPDC002446
TGGACGAGCGGCTCGGCAAGATCACCTTCTGGACGCTGTTCATCGGCTTCCACGGCACCTTCCTCGTCCAGCACTGGCTGGGCGCCGAGGGCATGCCGCGGCGTTACGCGGACTACCTCGCGGCCGACGGATTCACCGCCCTGAACACGATCTCGACGATCAGCTCGTTCGTGCTCGGCCTGTCGATCCTGCCGTTCTTCTACAACGTGTGGAAGACCGCCAAGTACGGTGAGAAGGTCACCGTCGACGACCCGTGGGGCTACGGCCGTTCGCTGGAGTGGGCGACGTCCTGCCCGCCGCCGCGGCACAACTTCCTCACCCTGCCGCGTATTCGCTCCGAATCCCCGGCGTTCGACCTGCACCACCCGGAGATCGCGGCCCTCGACGCGCTGCACAACGGTCACGGCGCCGAGGACGGCAAGTCCCTCGCCGGCGGCAAGGAGGCGGGCAAGTGAAGATCCAGGGCAAGATGTTCATCTGGCTCTCCGTCTTCGTCCTGGCCATGGCGATCGTCTATGGCGTCTGGTCGAAGGAGCCGGCGGGCACCACCGCGCTGTTCCTCGCCTTCGGCCTGTGCATCATGGTCGGCTACTACCTGGCCTTCACGGCCCGGCGGGTCGACGCGGGTGCGCAGGACAACGAGAACGCCGAGGTCTCGGACGACGCCGGTGAGCTGGGCTTCTTCAGCCCGCACAGCTGGCAGCCGCTGTCCCTGGCCGTCGGTGGCGCGCTCGCCTTCCTGGGCGTCGTCTTCGGCTGGTGGCTGCTGTACTTCTCCCTGCCGGTGATCCTCGTCGGTCTCTTCGGCTGGGTCTTCGAGTACTACCACGGTGAGAACCGCACGCAGTAGGCGCGCGTCAGGCCAGAACAGCACGGCTGACACGCCTAAGGGCGGGCCCGGACACCTCAACAGGTGTCCGGGCCCGCCCCGTTTGGGGGCCCGGGACAGACCCGTTTGCAGTCCTCCAGCGCGCTGAGACAGGTGATTCTTCATATTTTTGGGTCATGAGCCACAGACCTCGAACCCGGACGGTGCTGAGCTGCGGCCTTCTGCTCGTGCCCCTCGCGGTGAGCACTGCCGCGTGCGGGGGCTCGGCGTCGGAAGCGCTCTCCGCCAATCCCTATGACGCGGGCGACCAGATCACCGCCAACACGCCGGACGGAAAGCGGAAGGCGGATCCGGACAAGCCGCTTGAGGTCTCCGTCAACGACGACGAGGCACGGATCACGGACGTGACCGCCACCGATTCCAGCGGCCGCTTCGTCCGCGGTGAGCTCAGCGCCGACGGCAGACACTGGCGCACCACGGCGCCCCTGGCCGCCGGCACCCGCTACACGGTGCGGGTCAGCACCGAGGAGGAGGACGGCACACCGGGCCGCAAGACGCTCGTGGTCAACACCACAGAGGCAGACGGCCAGTTGACCGCGGTCTTCGGTCCGGAGAGCGGGGAGTACGGCGTCGGCCAGCCGGTCACCGCCGAGCTGAGCAAGCCCGTCAAGGACCCCAAGGCCCGCGCCCTCGTCGAGAGCGCCCTGAAGGTCGACTCCATGCCGCGCGTCGAGGGCTCCTGGTACTGGGTGGACGACAAGAAACTGCACTTCCGCCCGAAGGCCTACTGGCCCGCCCACGCCACCATCTCGGTGCACAGCAACCTGGCCGGCCTGAAGATCGCCAAGGGGCTCTACGGAGGCTCGTCCAAGCCCGTCCGGCTCACCACCGGCGACCGCGTGGAGGCCGTCACCGACGCGGCGGCGCACCGGATGACGGTGCAGCGCAACGGCCAGACGATCAACACCATCCCCGTCACCACCGGCAAGCCCGGGTTCTCCACCCGCAACGGCGTCAAGGTCGTGCTCGGCAAGGAGAGCTTCGTACGGATGCGCAGCTCGACCGTCGGCATCGCCGCCGGGAGCTCGGAGGCCTACGATCTGCCGGTCTACTGGGCCACCCGCGTGACCTGGAGCGGCGAGTACGTCCACGCCGCACCCTGGTCCGTCGGATCGCAGGGCGCGGCGAACGTCAGCCACGGCTGTACGGGCATGTCCACCAGCAACGCCCAGTGGTTCTTCAACACCGTGCGGGTCGGCGACATCGTCAAGGTCGTCAACAGCGGCGGCGAGACCATGACGCCGTTCGACAACGGCTTCGGCGACTGGAACATGCCCTGGAAGGAGTGGCGCGCCGGCAGCGCCCTGAAGGGCAAGGCCTCCGCCACCACAGGAGCGGCCGAGCGCCAGCAGGACCCCAGCAGCGACGCCCGGCTGCGCCCGGAGCTCTGAGCGCGCCCGCTCCTAAGAGACCGTCAGCAGGCCGCTCAGGCCTGTACGAGGTGCCTGCGGCGCAGCAGGCCGGCCAGCGCGTCGGCGAAGGCCACCGGGTCCAGGGGATGGGGCACCGCGGCGTCCGCCCGGCTCCAGGTGGCCAGCCAGGCGTCCTGCGGGCGGCCGATCAGCAGCAGCACCGGCGGGCACTGGAAGATCTCGTCCTTGATCTGCCGGCAGACGCCCATCCCGCCCGCGGGCGCGGTCTCGCCGTCCAGCACACAGACGTCGATGCCGCCCTGCTCCAGGGCCTCCAGGACGGCCGGGGCGGTGGCGCACTCCAGGATCTCGATCTGCGGGACATCGGCGGCGGGGCGCCGTCCGGCCGCCAGCCGGACCTGCTCGCGGGTGTTGGCGTTGTCGCTGTAGACCAGCACCGTGGCAGTCGCCTGCATCGTTCCTCCACGCTCTTCGTAGCGGCACAGCATCGGGTGGCACTCTTGCGCCGGATGCTACTCCCGTGACGGCCGCCCGCAGGAGGGGTCGAACACATCCGGGATCCGCCCGACGGGCCGTCAGGACCAGGCTCCGGGGGACGGGCCGATGGGCCGGGCGCGCGGCGCTTCCCCCCTTCGGGCGACGGCGGAATTGGGCTGTACGAGCAGGGCATACGTCCTTGACACACCGAACGGCACCCCCCGGAGTGAGGGCGGGATAAGCGACCGACATAATGTCGGTCGTGGCGACAGCAACGACAGTAGAAACCGGGCACGCGCACCCGTCGGTCAATCGGCCGAACCTCACCAGCGTCGGAACCATCATCTGGCTGAGTTCCGAGCTGATGTTCTTCGCGGCCCTCTTCGCGATGTACTTCACCCTTCGATCGGTGACCGGCGCCGAGTATTGGAAGGAATCCGCCGATGCGCTGAATCTTCCGTTCTCCGCGACCAACACCACGATCCTGGTGCTCAGCTCCCTGACCTGCCAGCTCGGCGTTTTCGCGGCCGAGCGGGGCGACGTCAAGAAGCTGCGGGCCTGGTTCGTGGTCACCTTCGTCATGGGTGCGATCTTCATCGGCGGTCAGGTCTTCGAGTACACCGAGCTGGTCAAGCACGAGGGCCTGTCGCTCTCGTCGGGCCCGTACGGATCGGTGTTCTACCTGACCACCGGCTTCCACGGACTGCACGTGACGGGCGGTCTGATCGCCTTCCTGCTGGTCCTGGGCAGGACATACGCGGCCAAGAGGTTCACCCACCAGCAGGCCACCGCGGCCATCGTTGTGTCCTACTACTGGCACTTCGTCGATGTCGTCTGGATCGGCCTCTTCGCCACGATCTACCTGATCAAGTAGCCCCTGCCGGCTCGGCATCAGACAGACATATCCACAGCATCGACGCAGAAGATCCTGACACCGGGGTAATCCGTGAAAAAGCTCTCCGCACGACGGCGCCATCCGCTGGCGGCGCTCGTCGTCCTACTCCTCGCGCTGGCGGTCACCGGGGGGCTGTACGCCGCGTTCGCGCCGGCGGACAAGGCTCAGGCCGATGACACCGCCCAGTCCCTTGCCATCAAGGAGGGCAAGAAGCTCTACGACGTGGGCTGTGCAAGCTGCCACGGCACCGGCGGTCAGGGCACCACCGACGGCCCGAGCCTGGTCGGCGTCGGCGCCGCAGCCGTCGACTTCCAGGTCGGCACCGGCCGCATGCCGGCCCAGCAGCCCGGCGCCCAGGTGCCGCGGAAGCAGCCCATCTACAACAACGCCCAGCGCGAGCAGCTGGCGGCGTACGTCGCGTCGCTGGGTGCCGGTCCCACCATCCCGGAGAAGTCGCAGTACAGCTCCGACGGTGCCGACATCGGCAAGGGCGGCGAGCTCTTCCGCACCAACTGCGCGCAGTGCCACAACTTCACCGGTAAGGGCGGCGCCCTCACCAACGGCAAGTACGCACCGACGCTTGAGGGCGTGGACCCGAAGCACATCTACGAGGCCATGGAGACCGGCCCGCAGAACATGCCTTCGTTCGGTGACGGCTCGCTGAGCAAGCAGAACAAGAAGGACATCATCGCGTACCTCGACGCCGTCAACGGCGATGAATCCGAGAGCCCCGGCGGCCTCGACCTCGGCGGTCTCGGCCCGGTCAGCGAGGGTCTCTTCGGCTACATCTTCGGCCTGGGCGCGCTGGTCGCGGTCGCCATCTGGGTCGCAGCCCGGACTACAAAGGCCAAGAAGTCATGAGCGAGACTGGACGACACGCAGACGTGCCAGAAGAAACCCTTCCCAGTGAGCGGGAGACGGCTCACGAAGGCGCGGTGACGGCGGCGGACAACCCGTTCGCCGACCCGGGGCTGCCGGCCCACGAGCACCGTGCCCAGGACATCGACGAGCGGGCCGCCAAGCGCTCCGAGCGCACCGTCGCCCTCCTCTTCGTCGTGTCCATGATCGCCACGGTCGCCTTCATCGCCTCGTACGTGGCCATCCCGATCGACAAGATCGTCTACATCTGGCCGATCGGTCACATCAGCGCGCTGAACTTCGCGCTCGGTCTGACGCTCGGCGCGGCGCTGTTCTGCATCGGTGCCGGCGCGGTCCACTGGGCCCGCACGCTGATGTCGGACGAGGAGGTCGCCGACGACCGGCACCCGATCGAGGCCGCCCCCGAGGTCAAGGCCAAGGTTCTGGCGGACTTCGCGGAGGGTGCCAAGGAGTCGCAGTTCGGCCGCCGCAAGGTGATCCGCAACACGATGTTCGGTGCGCTGGCCCTGGTGCCGCTCTCCGGCGTCGTCCTGCTGCGCGACCTCGGGCCGCTGCCCGGGACCAAGCTGCGCACCACGGGCTGGAAGAAGGGCACCCGCCTGGTCAACCAGTCCACGAACCTCCCGCTGCGTCCCGAGGACATCGCGGTCGGGTCGCTGACCTTCGCCAAGCCCGAGGGCCTGGAGGAGGACGACCACGACTTCAACAACAAGATCGCCAAGGACGCCCTGATGCTCGTGCGGATCCAGCCGCAGGACATCAAGGACAAGCAGGAACTGGCCTGGTCCCACGACGGCATCGTGGCGTACTCGAAGATCTGCACCCACGTGGGCTGCCCGATCAGCCTGTACGAGCAGCAGACGCACCACGTGCTCTGCCCCTGCCACCAGTCGACCTTCGACCTCGCCGACGGCGGCAAGGTGATCTTCGGCCCCGCCGGGCACGCCCTGCCGCAGCTGCACATCACGGTGAAGGACGGCTTCCTCGAGGCGGTCAGCGACTTCGCGGAGCCCGTCGGCCCGAGCTTCTGGGAGCGCGGATGAGTAACGAGACAAGCGCGACCACCACGCGCCGCGGCCAGGCGCCGCGGGGCGAGCGGATCGCCGACTGGGCGGACGGCCGGCTGGGCATCTACAGCCTCGCCAAGTCCAACATGCGCAAGATCTTCCCGGACCACTGGTCCTTCATGCTGGGTGAGGTCGCGCTCTACAGCTTCATCATCATCATCCTGACCGGTGTCTATCTGACGCTGTTCTTCCACCCGAGCATGGCCGAGGTGACCTACCACGGTTCCTACGTGCCCATGCAGGGAATCCGGATGACCCAGGCCTTCGAGTCGACGCTGGACATCAGCTTCGACGTCCGCGGTGGTCTGCTCATCCGCCAGATCCACCACTGGGCCGCGCTGGTCTTCCTGGCCGCGATGATGGTCCACATGATGCGGGTGTTCTTCACCGGCGCCTTCCGCAAGCCGCGCGAGGTCAACTGGCTGTTCGGCTTCCTGCTGTTCGTGCTGGGCATGTTCACCGGCTTCACCGGCTACTCGCTCCCCGACGACCTGCTCTCCGGCACCGGCGTGCGGTTCATCGAGGGCGTCATCCTGGCGATGCCGCTGGTCGGTTCGTACCTGCAGATGTTCATCTTCGGCGGCGAGTTCCCCGGGCACGACATCATCCCGAGGTTCTTCACGGTCCACGTGCTGCTGCTGCCGGGCATCATGCTGGGCCTGCTGGTCGCGCACCTGATCCTGGTCTTCTACCACAAGCACACCCAGTTCCCGGGTGCCGGCAAGACCAACAACAACGTCGTGGGCATGCCGCTGCTGCCGGTCTACATGGCCAAGGCCGGAGGCTTCTTCTTCCTGGTCTTCGGTGTGATCGCGGTGATCTCCGCGGTCGCCAGCATCAACCCGGTGTGGGCCATCGGACCGTACCGGCCCGACCAGGTCTCCACGGGCGCCCAGCCCGACTGGTACATGGGCTTCGCCGAGGGTCTGATCCGCGTCATGCCGGGCTGGGAGTGGAACTTCTGGGGCCACACCATCAACTTCGGTGTGCTGATCCCGATCGTGATCTTCCCGCTGGTCCTGGTCGCCATCGCGGTCTACCCGTTCGTCGAGTCCTGGGTACGCGGCGACAAGCGCGAGCACCACATCCTGGACCGCCCGCGCAACGTCCCCACCCGCACCGGCTTCGGTGTCGCCTGGCTGGTCGCGTACTTCGTGATGCTGATCGGTGGCGGCAACGACCTGTGGGCGACGCACTTCCACCTGTCGCTCAACTCGCTGACCTGGTTCGTCCGGATCGGATTCTTCGTCCTCCCGGTGCTGTCCTTCATCGCCACCAAGCGGATCTGCATGGGTCTGCAGCGCCGCGACCGGGACAAGGTGCTGCACGGACGCGAGTCCGGCATCATCAAGCGCCTGCCGCACGGTGAGTTCATCGAGGTCCACGAGCCGCTCAGCCAGGAGCAGCTGCACGTCCTGACGCAGCACGAGCAGCCCAAGCCGCTCGAGCTGGGCCCGGAGGTCGACGAGAACGGCGTCAAGCGCAAGGTGAAGCGTTCGCAGAAGCTGCGCGCCAAGCTCTCGAAGTCCTACTACGGCGAGGACAACGTCGTCGCCAAGCCCACGGTCGAGGAGTACCGGGAGATCACCAGCGGCCACGGCCACCACTGATCCCCCCGGTGCCTGGTAGCGCACCGTAGGCAGTACGCCACCCAGAGGGCCCCGTCCGTTGATCGGACGGGGCCCTCCGGCGTATCCGGGGCTCGATAGGGTGACGGCATAAGCAGGACACACACCAGGAGCGTGGACCATGAACGTTGTGACCCCGGCAGGCGGCGACAGCGTGGCGGCCCACACCTGGCCGGGCATCCTGAACGCCCTCCTCGACGGCCGTGACCTCAGCGCGGACGACACCGCCTGGGCCATGGACAAGATCATGCGGGGCGAGGCCAGCGACGCCCAGATCGCCGGCTTCGCGGTGGCCCTGCGCGCCAAGGGCGAGACCGTCGCCGAGATCTCCGGCCTGGTCCGCACCATGTACGCGCACGCCCGGCTGATCGAGGTCCCCGGCCCCAGCGTCGACATCGTCGGCACCGGCGGCGACGGCGCCAAGACCGTCAACATCTCCACGATGTCCTCGATCGTGGTGGCCGGCACCGGCGCCAAGGTCGTCAAGCACGGCAACCGCGCGGCGTCCTCGGCCAGCGGCGCCTCCGACGTCCTGGAGAAGCTCGGCGTCAACCTCGACCTCACCCCGCAGCGGGTCACCGAGGTCGCCCAGGAAGCGGGCATCACCTTCTGCTTCGCGGTGAAGTTCCACCCCTCGCTGCGGCACGTCGCCAACGCCCGGGCCCAGCTCGGCATCCGTACGACCTTCAACGTGCTGGGCCCGCTGACCAACCCCGCGCAGGTCCGCGCCCAGGCGACCGGCGTCGCCGACGCCCGGATGGCGCCGATCCTGGCCGGGGTGCTCGCCGAGCGTGGCTCCTCCGCGCTGGTCTTCCGCGGCGACGACGGCCTGGACGAGCTGACCACGACCGCGACCTCCCGGGTGTGGGTCGTACGGGACGGCACGGTGCGCGAGGAGCGCTTCGACCCGCGGGACGTCGGCATCGACCTGGTCCCCGTCGAAGCCCTGCGCGGCGCGGACGCCTCCTACAACGCGGAGGTGGCCCGCCGGCTGCTGGACGGCGAGACCGGCCCGGTGCGCGAGGCGGTGCTGCTGAACTCCGCGGCCGCGCTGGTGGCTCTGGAGCCGGGCGACGCCCCGCTGGCCGAGCAGATCCGCGCGGGCATCGAGAAGGCCGCCGCCTCGATCGACTCCGGCGCCGCCCAGCGGGTGCTGGAGCGCTGGGTGGCCGCCAGCAACGCCTGAGCGGCCGGTGACACAGCGTGTGACGCAAGCCCCAGTCCGTCATGCGGACCGGGGCTTGCGCGTTGTTGATCGTGTGGCATGATGCTGCGCAGGTCACGAGTGACAGCGACACAGGCCCCGGCCCGCTGTCCGGCAACCCTCCTTCCGTGGCGGGGTGCCCCGGGTGATGACCAGGCCGTAGGCAGCGAGGTCTGCGGCAAGCGCGGATCCCTCGCCAGGGATCCTGGTCCCCGAGGGAGAACTTCCGTGAATCAGCGAATGCGATAGGGCCCGACGGCCCCTTTTTCCGCACCCTTTTTCTCTTCCACGCTGCCGCTTCGCGCCGTACGCCGTGACGCGTTCCGCCGTACCCCGACGCGCCCGCCGCAGCGAATTCGCTTACCTCTTACGGGAGTTCGCCATGTCTGTTTCCGCCGTTGCCGCCGACCGTTCCGTTTGTGCCCCGCTGCCGGTTCTGGGCCGTGACGTCCTGGTCCCGCTCGTGACCGGCGGCGAGGTCGACTACGCCGCGCTGGACTACGCCGCCAGCGCACCGGCGCTCCAGCGGGTCTGGGACGACGTGGCCGCCTACGCCCCGTACTACGGCAGCGTGCACCGCGGTGCCGGATACCTCTCCCAGCTCTCCACCGACCTCTTCGAGAACAGCCGCCGCACCATCGCGGAGTTCCTCGGCTGCCGCGCCGAGGACCAGGTCGTCTTCACCCGCTCCACCACCGACTCCCTCAACCTCCTCGCCGCCGTACTCCCGCAAGGCACCCGGGTGTTCGTCTTCGAGACCGAGCACCACGCCTCGCTGCTGCCCTGGGAGCAGCGCGCGGACACCGCGGTGACGTACCTCAACGCGCCGCGCACCCCGCAGCAGGCGGTGGACACCCTGGAGAAGGCCCTGGCGGAGCGCGAGCCCTACGGCCCGGCGCTGGTCTGCGTCACCGGTGCCTCGAACGTGACCGGCGAACTCTGGCCCGTCCAGGAGCTGGCGGCCGCCGCCCACGCCCACGGCGCGCGGATCGTCCTCGACGCCGCGCAGCTCGCCCCGCACCACCCCCTCGACATCGCGGAGCTCGACGTCGACTGGGTCGCCTTCTCCGGGCACAAGCTGTACGCGCCGTTCGGCTCCGGAGTGCTGGCCGGCCGCGCGGACTGGCTGCAGGACGCCGAGCCGTACCTGGCGGGCGGCGGCGCCAGCCGCAAGGTCTCCCGCCGCACGGACGGCGGGGTGGACGTGGAGTGGCACACCACCGCGGCCCGGCACGAGGCCGGCTCGCCGAACGTCATCGGCGCCTACGCGATCGCCTCCGCCTGCCAGGCGCTGACCGAGGCCGGCTTCGACACCCTGGTCGCCCGCGAGCAGGCCCTGATCACCCGGGTACGGGAAGGCCTGGCCGAGGTGCCCGAGGTCAGGGTGCTCTCCCTCTTCGGCGACGACGCCCCTCGGGTGGGCGTGCTCTCCTTCGTCGTCGAGGGCTGGAACAGCTCGCACTTCGCGGCCGCGCTGTCGGCCGAGTACGGCATCGGCGTACGCGACGGCCTCTTCTGCGCGCACCCCCTCGTCCGCACCCTGCTGGGCAGCGAGCCGCAGGAGCCGGGGGAGTGCGGCGCCCCCGAGGCGGCCCCCGGCGAGCGCTCCCTGAACGCCATCCGCGTCAGCTTCGGCGCCGGCACCCCCGACGAGCACGTCGACCGCTTCGTACGGGCGGTGAAGGAACTGGTCACGGACGGCGCGCGGTGGAACTACCGCACGGAGGACGGGCGTTGTGTGCCCGCGTCTGCCTGACGGGGTCGCTGCCCACGTTTCGGCTGGCCCGCCGTGGGGGTTTCTCGCCGTTGCGCCTGCGGCGGGCTGTTGCCGCTGCGCGGGGCGTTTTCGGCTGCGGGTGCGGCCCTCCAGACTCCGTCCTACGGTCCGCCCCCTCCCGTGGGTGGGTGGGGATTTCGTCTGTCGTCGTCAATGCTGCCGGACCCTCGCCGTCGTGGCCGCTCACCGTTGCGGCAGATGAAGGGCAGGGCGCGCCCCCACGCACCTCCCTCCACCCACCCACGGGAGGTGGCGGGCCGGAGGGGCAGTGTTTCCGGACGTAAAGCGAAGCAGTCCGGAAACACTGCC